>CAKZMZ010000370.1 GCA_937129345.1 uncultured Thalassovita sp.
AATGCGCTACTCAAGCATCCGCAATTGCGGACGATATAATTATTGCATGTATAGTTAGACCATAAGTATATCTTTCTGTGTTATGCTACCATAGCATCCAGAATTTTAAAATGGCCTTTTGCTCTAAAGAAAATTCTTATTAGTATTGCACAAAGTTCGGGGTGTAGCTCAGCCCGGTTAGAGTACACGTCTGGGGGGCGTGTGGCCGGAGGTTCGAATCCTCTCACCCCGACATAAAAGCCATCTTTAAGGATGGCTTTTTTTTGCTTTTAAGGCTTGGCAGAAAGACGCTTACTTCTGACAAATCCAATCGAGTACTTGGTTGGTTCTAGCGGCCGAATCTCCTGTACTTGCGCATTTTCCATTGCCTAAAACCTCTGCTACCATGCTTTCGATCAAAGGGTACTGTATGTGCTCAGGCATTTCAAAATTAAATCTTTGAGATGTACCTGAGTCAGTTTCTAAAAATACCTCACTATTGGCAAAAGTGGCAAAAGATACCTTCCCTTTGTTTCCTACAATTGTAATCAAATCCTTTTCTGCCATCTCTGCGGTTGTAAAGCACCAATTACCCGAACCTAGTGCCCCATTTTCAAAAATCCAGTGGGCGGTAACAGCATCTTCTGCGGTGTATAGTTTTGCTTGGTTTACCGCTATGCCCCTTGCTTCTTTAATTGGCCCCAACAAAAAATCCAGTATATCGAACTGATGTGAGGCCAAATCATGAAAATAGCCACCCCCGGCAACTTCAGGTTGTACACGCCAATTATCTGCCCCACTTTCAAAATCTACTTGCTTGGGTTTTTGGTAAAGCTGTACTTGAACCATTCGTACTTCACCAATTGTACCCTCTTCTAAAATAGATTTTACCTTTAAAAAATTGGGCAAAGCCCTGCGATAATAGGCCACATATAGCGTAAGATCAGCCTCCTTAAATACCTTGTTCATTTCTTCGCATTCTTTAAAGCTCAGTGCCATCGGTTTTTCCACATAAGTAATTTTGCCTGCTGCTGCACACAATTTTGCATACGCTGCATGTGAGGCAGGTGGTGTGGCTATGTAAACTGCGTTTATTTCAGGATCGCTTAAAATATCATCTGCCGAAGTGGTATAATGAGGTATGTTGTGCCTTTGCGCATAATCTTTTACTTTTTCCTCATTTCTGCGCATTACAGTTTTTACCTTAGAGTGGGGTACTTTGTATAGTGCAGGAGCACTTTTCTTCTCACAAACATCGCCTACACCAATAATGCCCCAAATTAAGTTTTCAGATTTTTCCATATATTCGTTGTTCTTTTTTTGTATAGTTGAAATTAACTCCTTCTATTTTTGTTAGCTAAGAATATTTATCAATGGTAAATTATTAATGTTTAATTTGTAGACTCTACAAGCTGTTGATTTTCAACCTTATGTAATTTTCCACAAAAATCATCTAGTAAACATTGTATAATCAGCTTTTTATGACACGTAGCTTTAAATGTATTCTCGTCTTTACTTTCTTATTGGTTTCTATAAATTCTTGTAAAGTGTATGAAGATCCAGAATTTAGAGATATTGAAAACCTAGCCATCAAAAAATTCAGCAAAGATGAAATTGTAGTTACTGCAGACGCAGTTTTGTACAATCCTAACAGGGTTTCTATTACCTTAAATGAAATTGACCTTAATATAAGTGTGAATAATGTAGAAGTCAATCATTTTAAACAAACCAAGAGTTCTAAGATCAATGGCAGAAAGGAATTTAGGCTGCCTGTAGAGATCAGCGTGCCCACCAAAAAAATATTCGACAATCTCTTGTCTACTCTAGCTGTTTTGCAGAACAAAAAAGAGCTTGAAATCAAATACGAAGGCCAAGTTCGCTTTAAGGCAATCGGCATCAATTTTAAAGTACCTGTAGATTACGAGGGCACTATCGGCATCAAGTAAATCTACTCAAATAATCATTGATCAAGATAGATACTCTTTTATTTTTTGATACAGCACCTGCCTATCTAATGGTTTGGTAACATAGCCGTTCATACCTGAAGCAAGGCATTTGTCAGACTCGTCTTGCAATGCAGCAGCCGTCATGGCGATGATCGGCACCTTGTTTTTACCGTGGTTCAGTTCTTTTCTAATGGTTCTCGTGGCCCCGTAGCCGTCTAACTCGGGCATGTGCAGATCCATCAGGACCAAATCGTAGGAATCACTTTCGATTTTTTGAACCGCTATTTTTCCGTTGGGCGCTAAATCCACCTCAATATTCCACTGCCCCAAAAAGTTTTTGACTACTTCTTGATTGGTCTCGTTGTCTTCAGCGACCAAAATCTTTTTCTTGGGCTCAAACGGCGGCATGACCATTTTTACCTTTTTGTGCTGTTTTAAGTTTGCAGAGAGTTCATCTTCGGCCAACTTTTGATAAGTAATGTTGAAATAGAATTTGCTACCTTTGCCTACTTTACTCTCCAAAAACATTTCCCCGCCTTGCATATCAACCAAAGATTTACAGATACTCAAGCCCAAGCCGGTACCGCCATACTCTTTGGTCGTATCGCTTTTTTCTTGAGTAAAATTCTGAAAAATCTTATCAAAATTCTCAGAGGCAATGCCAATGCCGGTATCTTTTACATAAAACTGTAAGGCAATGGCCTCTTGAGTATCTTCTATAGTCTTACAACCTATGGCAATAAAGCCCTTTTGGGTAAACTTAATGGCATTACCAAACAGATTCATCAATATTTGTTTCAGGCGTACCTCATCACCTTTTAAAAGTTCGGGGACTTGCTCGTCTATATCTTTAGTAACCAAAAGTCTTTTTTCTTTGCACTTAGAGCTGTTACCATCTACTACGGCTGCTATTACTTCTTTAACAGAAAATGGAATTTGAGCAATACTCATTTTGCCCGATTCAATTTTAGAGATATCCAAAATATCGTTGATGATCTCCATGAGGTGCGCAGCAGAAACCCTTAGGGAATTTACCCACTTTTGCTGGTAGTCGTCTAGCTCGGTATCTTCCAATATTTGGG
This sequence comes from uncultured Thalassovita sp., assembly GCA_937129345.1. Lineage (GTDB taxonomy): Bacteria > Bacteroidota > Bacteroidia > Cytophagales > Flammeovirgaceae > Chondrinema. The sequence goes on from CAKZMZ010000370.1 coordinate 3,008, forward strand.
TCGCTCCGGTAACACCATTCATAGGCGTGCGTATTTCGTGGCTCATGTGCGCCAAAAAATTTTGTTTGGCTCTAGCAAATTCCTCAGCCTTTTCTTTTGCAGCGATCAGCTCGGTTTCTCGCCGCTGTATCACATCCAAAAGCTCGTTAATGTCTCTCTGCAATTGACCTATTTCAGCTTTTTGCAAATTGGTAATGCGCTGGCTGTAATCGTTGTCTTCCGATACTTTTTTGGTGAATTTAGAAAGGTGGATAATAGGACCCGAAATGCTCTTTTGCATTTTTAAAACTATGGCTGAGGCTATAGAAAATATGACTACAAAAATAAAAGCTACAATACTAAAATATTGTCCGTACCGCTCAAGAGACCTGTTCAAATCCTCTCTCAGTAAAACCGTTGCTACAGTTTCTTCGCTTTTGTCTTTGATCTCTACTTTTACGTTGAGTATTTTCTCATTTAAATAGATATCGAGATAGCTCAACATTTCGGTAAGGTAACTTCCAATTGCTGGTGTATTTATTTTGGCTATATTAGGGCTGAAGTCACTCTCGGCCAGTACTTTAGAGGGATTGTTGCTGTACTTATCTGCACCTGCGTTCAGTAGCGCATCTACATTTACATCATAGTAGGCGTCTTTGTCTACATCGCTGCTATCTGGCTCTAATTGTGTAAGCACATCAATAGAAGTGTTGGCATTTTCCTGTACACTGTCTCGCAAACTACGGTCGTAAAAGGCAAAAATAGAATCGTTTTTGTCGAAAATACAGGCATGTTTAATATCGGGATTGAGCGAAAGTACCTTGTACAAATCTTGCTGTGTAGAACTTTTGGCCTGTTCCAACAAGCCAACGTACTCGCTAAATACTGTATTATTTCTACCGATCAACCTTGCCAAACTTTGTAGCTCTTGCCTTTTATTGGAGTTGTACTCATAAAAATCATAAGCCAGAAAAAGGCTAAAAGAAACAAGAAAGCATACCGCACTGAATCCGATGATCATCAGAAACAGTTTTTGCTTTATAGAGAGTCTCTTAAGGCTGTTGCTTAGTTTTTTCATATCTTATGAACTCTTCTGCCAATTGCAATAACTTGGTATCTATGATCAGCCCTGCTTTTTGGGCAGCTTCTAAATTGATTGAAAAAGACGGCCTATTGTTTCTATAAGAAAGGTTGATGATGCCGCCTAACTCGCAAAAATCTTCTATGTCGTCTCCTACGGTTAAGATGAACTTAGATTTGTAACTTTCTAGGATTTCTTCGATCAAAGATTCTTCAGAACGGCAGAAAAATACAACATGTGAACCCTTGATGTCTTTTATGGTTCTGCCATACCTTATTTCTATCAATCTGCCATTGGCTTGGCGGTTTTTAACGATCCTTTCCAAATCTTCTCCAAAAGGATTATCGCCTAGCACGGCAATGATCATTTTATCATTACCAAAGATTTGAGGTGGCCATGTTATGTATTTGGCAAAATTATACACCATGGCGCCTTTTATCTGGTATTGGGAGTATTGTGCATTCGTATTAAAAGAAATGGCACAAGCCAATACTAAAAAAACAGCGCTTAATTTAAGTTTAGACAAAAGCTTTTCCTTCAATTTTTTATCTATCAGTAAACTGGCTAAAGAATGGCCAAAAAAATACATGCTAAGTAAAATTTCCCTTAACTTTTTGTCAACAAAACTATAAAGGCTTACAATTCCATAGCAAATGTGAGTTCTTATCTTTGTTGTACCGGAGCGAACATCTTGTAAAAAAATTTTGCTAAAAAAATAAAGCTCAAAAAATTATATGGTAAATATAGCTTTTTTTAAAAAGTCTTGATAAAGAATTAAGTAAAATTATATCGATAAGCTTTAAAACAAGCACAAAAAACACAAAGATTTCATCAACCTTTTTTACGCAATATAAACTTTATCTTGCCCCGCTGTACTTGGCCGTAATTACTATCGATGTAGCCATCTACTTTTTCACTATTTTCTATACCCAATTTATTAAACAAGCGCCTCATGGTTTCGACCCTTTCTTGGGCATTGATGTCTGTTGGTTCGCCGTAGTAAATAAACTCTAGTCGACCATCTACCTCTTGGCTTACCCAATCGGCAATTTCTTGAAAAGAACGCTTACTTTCATTGTTTACCTTGTTCCTTTTATTAAAGATGTTTTCGGCCTCTTCAAGCAAGGTGATTTCTGGGGGTTTAACGTTAATGCCATCTTTATGGCGCATTACTTCGGTTAAGCCGGTTATATAGGATAGGTCGGTATTTTCAATGGCCTGCTCGGTATATTCCACAAGCATATCCATCATTTTATCGGGATCAAAAGCTTCCTCTTGCTGCACATATTCTATTTTATTTTCCAAAGAACCCACATCCGCCAAAACCTCTTTTTTACCCAACGCGGTGATCCTGTCCATGATCAAAACCAAGGCGTCAAACCGAATTTGCTCTAGTTCCTTCTCTATGGTCGCATTTTCAACTGGCGTGGTGGCATAATCTGTACTGTTCGCCTTGATATGAGTGGCAATTTCTTGATCAAATGCAAAAGAAGTCTTTAAATCTATATTAGCATTGAACTCATAGTGGTAAGTGTCCTTGGGCACGGTAAACTGAAAATCGTACAGGGTATCATACACCGGCCTATTAATGTCTGCATTAAACCGCACAGAGTCATAGCAGTAGATCAAATTCATAGTATAGTTGGTCTCCCCTCTCAAAACCATAAAATATTTGCTGCCAATGGTATCTGGCTCAAAAACAAAAGGCTGCAAATAATTTTGATCAAACTCTTTTACCTGCATAAAAAAAGGCACCTCTTTCCCATCTTTATTAATATTAATTTGCCCTGAAACTATGCAGAGTGGCATTTTTTCTTTAAAGCGCGTTATCTCATAAATATCGTAATTGCCTCTAGAGAATACCATTTCGCTGTTTTCTTCGGTGGCGAACTCACCCGCCTCGCGTTCGGCATCGTCGCTGTTCATAAAAATCTCTCTGTCTGAAGACAACATCTCTTTTACGCCATCGGCCGATCTAGTGTAGCAAATATCATTAAAAGTGCTGTTTATGGGATAGCCCAAGTTCCTTGGATTTGTCCAAGCCGTACCTGACTTTGTTGAGAGGAACACGTCAAAATAGCCCATGGTATCGTGCTGGTCTGAGCTAAAGTACAGTTCCTGCATATTGGCCGTAACATAGGGCGTTATTTCATTACCTGCTGTGTTAACAGGTGCACCTAAGTTTTCTGGTTCTGTCCAGGTGTTATCGTTTCGTCGGTTGGTTATGTATATATCGTAACCGCCCAACCCACCTGGTCTGTTGCTAGAGAAATATATCCGGTTGCCGTTGGCCACCATGGCCGCTCCTTTGATATTGCTCTGTGGCAAGTTGATGTTTGAAGGCAGAGGTTCAGGATCTTGCCAACGGCCATTTTTAAGGTTTGTAAGATAAAGTGCTGCCTGTTCTTCGCTTACACCCATGAGGACGAGCAAGGTTTGCCCATCGCTTGAAAAAGACACAGGCGCCACAAAAGGCAAACCAAATGAGAGGAAGTCCCTATCTATATTCCAGCTTTGACCCGAATCTTTTGAACCATAAAACATGTGGTAAGGGCCTGGCGCCATGTCTCCATCTAAAAAGACCACCCCTTGCCCAAAATTGACCACACCTAGCTTACTGCGTCTGTTTGAGGCATAAACCAATTGTTTGCTAATGCTCGGCAGCGTAGGATAGTAATCATCGTAAGAAGAGTTTAAGGGAAAATTTAAGGGCCTAACTATGGTATTTTTAAGGCGATTATGGTTGATGATGTCTACTGCTCTTTGGCAAAGCTTTTCCATAAAATCGGCGTGTTGGTAACGGGCTTGGTTAGCGGTGCCATAAACCCTTTCATGGAAATTTTTATACTCACTGAAGTGGTTCATTGCACCACCAAAATCATAAGCATAATGCTTTGAAATACCCAAATAATAATATACCTCACCTGGCACGCGCTGCACTCCTCTGTTCTCCCTTGCATCATAGGCATAATTAAAAGATGAAAGCGCCGAGGATTTAGCCGCATCTGAAAAAAGATAGCACAAACCTAAAAGATACTGCAAATAGGGATCAGTCTGATAGTCACTATCTTGTAAAATGCGCTCATGGGCCTGCGCAAACTCTTGCCTGTTGATCAATTCGGCCGCTTCTTCTTCGGTTTGTGCATAAAGAAAATGGTCGATTTGCACAAGGTAAATCAGTATTAAGGCTAAAAAATACCCTGATGATCTCATGTAATTACTTTCAGGTAAAAAAATGAAACTGTTTCTTTAAATGTAAATTGTTTATCTACTAAACAACTAAAATATTAAAGACACAATTTAGCTCAATAGTTTCTAAGATATAAAGCTACTTAAAATTAGCCCAAAATTACAGATTATGTTTTATTCTACTAGCATCTTCCAAATTAGAGACTCGAGCGCGCTTTAGAAACTTCTAAGTATGTTAAAAGCCGATATTGTGTTGTTCAAATTAATCAATCTTACTAAATATGCAGCTTATTTTTTAGTCTTGAACAAAAAAGGTAGGGCAGAAATTATCATGCTGCATTTTTTAATAAAGCTTAGCACACATACTAAAAATTCAACCATGCGTACTCCGATCACTAAATACTTATTTTTAATAGGTTTGAGCCTGATTATTTGCAGCACTCATGCCCAAGAATTACCCCGAGAGTTAAGAGGCGTTTGGGTGGCTACGGTACTCAATATAGACTGGCCAAGTAAAGCCGGCCTAAAACCAAAAGCACAGAAAGAAGAAATAGATAAACAGTTAGACTATTTTGAGAATTTAGGATTTAATGCCATATTTTTTCAAATAAGACCAAACTCCAATAGATTATACCGAGGTACCCAAGAGCCTTGGGCTGAGTGGCTCAGTGGAAAACAAGGCAAAGGCCCTTGGTATGACCCTTTAAAATACCTGATACAAGACAGCCATAAACGCGGCATGGAACTGCACGCCTGGATCAATCCTTATAGGGTTTTGCTAGATAGCAGCAAGGTACCTAAGAGTAGAAAAAACCTTGTAAAAAAACATCCCGAGTGGATTGTTCACTATGGCAAAGGCGCTGTACTCGATCCCGGAATCCCAGCTGTGAGAACCTACATTGCGGAGATAATCGGTGAATTGTTGCAAAGGTATGACCTAGATGGCATCCA
>CAKZMZ010000371.1 GCA_937129345.1 uncultured Thalassovita sp.
GCTTCACGACTTTACAACTCATCAACTAAACTACTTTTATATCTTCCTAGCTGTGTTGATCACGTTCACTTCATCAAAGCGCGTGGTGGCACTGCCATGAGAAACTGCACTTATTTGACTCGGTTGCCCTTTACCATCAAAGAAAGATCCGAACATACGATAGTCGCTTTCATCACAGATTTTGGAGCAAGAATTCCAAAATTCTTGGGTGTTGGATTGATAAGCCACATCGTTGAGCATACCCACAATTTCACCATTTTTGATCTCATAGAACAATTGCCCACCAAATTGGAAATTGTATCGCTGTTGGTCAATGGAGTAAGAACCCCTACCTGCTATAAAAATACCTTTCTCTACATCTTTGATCATTTGTTCCACAGAATAAGGTTCTTTACCTGGTGCTAAAGACACATTGGGCATACGCTGGAATTGTACAGAATTCCAACTATCGGCATAACAGCAACCGTGTGATTCATCTTCGTTTATAATGTGCGCCTGATCTCTAATAGCTTGATAATTCACCAAAATGCCGTCTTTTACCAAATCCCACTGTTTGGTACTTACGCCTTCATCATCATAACCTACTGCGCCCAATGAGTAAGGCTGGGTTTTATCGGCAAAAAGGTTCACCAGATTGCTACCATATTCAAAAGATTTGGTTTCCCATTTATCTAATGTGGCAAAACTGGTTCCTGCATAATTGGCTTCGTATCCAAGTACCCTGTCCAACTCAAGTGGGTGGCCTACAGATTCGTGAATGGTTAAACCAAGGTGATTGGGTTCTAGTACCAAACTATATTTGCCCGGATCTACAGACTTGGCCGTTAATTTTTCTTTGGCCTGCTTGGCTGCCGCTACGGCATCGCCCACTAAATCATAAGAATACTTGTACATCATCAAACCTTCAGGCCCCATTATCATGTCTTCTTTCTTAGGCTGTAGATACTCGTATCCCATACCTAGCGGCGCACTCAAGGCCCTGCGGCTTTGGTAGCCATCTTCGCCAATGCAGGTAACATTAAAGGTTGGCCAAATGCGGTGTATATCTTGATCGATGTAGCTGCCTTCTGTAGAAGCGAAGTATTTCTGCTCATTCACCAAAAACAGATTGGTATTGATGAAATTCGCTCCGGCATCCATTGCTTTCGAGTTGGCCTCTATCAATAAATCTACCTTTTCTTGTATAGGTATTTCGAAAGCATTTTTCTTTATAGGCGTCTTCCAAGTTTGTTCGCCATGCGATTTAACAGGCACTAGCTTTACAGGTTCTGTTTGGAATTTAGCATTGGCCTTGGCGATACTTACTGCTCGTTCAGCTGCTTTTTTAATGCCATCTTCGGTTACATCATTGGTTGAAGCAAAACCCCAAGTGCCCTCAGCTATTACCCTAATACCCAAGCCATAAGACTCTGAATTGACAATATTTTGTACATTCTTTTCTCTAGTAAAAAGGTATTGGTTTAAATAGCGGCCAATTCTGATATCGGCATAAGAAGCACCTTTAGAAGTAGCAGCATTTAAACCAATGTCTGCCAATGCTTTATTAATAGCAGCATCCATCGGATTGAGCATGGCTTCTTGCGAAACTGGTTTACTAAAAGCAGGTAAGGGCATGGCCATAGCACCCATACCTATTCCAGTTAATTTTACAAAATCTCTTCTTCTCAAAACATTTCTGGTTTTGTATGAAAATTATGTTTCTCTTCTTGTGTTTTTGATGGTCTTATTGCTTTAAAAAATTTAAATCAAAGCAAAATGTGTGGGTCATTTACCCTTTGGTGGTCAATGCAACTGAGCAAAAAGCTTTAAATTATTTTATGATTTTTACTCAAATAAGAAATAAATCTAGCACATTTCTTTAAATTTTCATATTTAATCTTAGATATTTTATGATTATTGAAATTGTTTGATTTTTATAAAAATATATGACCGTTCAGACTGCATTTTGGAACATTTATAAAAAAAATCAAAATTGCTTTAGTTAAGATAAATGTGAACCTTGATAATTTTTCAGGCTTTCATATTTAACATATTGGTATAATTACCTTTTCTTATTCATTTAACTATGAAAACTTCCAATTTTATTTTTTTGCTGATTTTTCTACTAGCATCGTGTAAAGATGAAGGGGACGAAATAACCAATAGTCAAATTATCGGTTCTTGGTACCAAGATGCAAGAAATTACGATTCCAATTTATCTTACAGAAACTCAATCATTTTCAATGTAGATGGCACATTTGAGGCTTCGTTACAAGTGGTCGAAACTGTAAACTCCAATAATATAATCGGGTATATGAGTTTGAGCAAGGGAGAATATCAAATAACTAATAATACTTTGAGCAGGTTTAATATTGAGCAATATGGCTTGGATAATGCAAACCCATATTTGAACCGCGATGAATTGATTTTAGAAGCAAGTACTGCTAGGACTACATCAATAATTCTACAATTAAACAAAAGTAGAGATGCTCTGAAATTATTGTACAATTGTAGAGAAGAAGAATCTATGTGTATTACTGAGCAAACATATTATAGAAGAGATTAAAAGATTGATTCTAAAATCAATAAATACACATATAAAAAGCCCTAGTAAAAATTTCTAGGGCTATTAAGTAATCAGTTTTGATATTTATTTGATTTACAAACACCAAATCAACAGATGAACAAATTAGCAACTCTCACTAACTCCAGAGTCTATCCCAAGAGCGGTCTTCGTCCCATTCGGGTGTTGGTGCAAAGAGCTTCTCTCCTTTTAGCAAGTGTTCTTTGATCACTTCTTCATTGATTTCTATTCCTAAGCCGGGCTTATCCGGTACTTTAATAAAACCTTCCTTAGCAATTGGCTTTTCGATACCGCCAACCATATCTTCCCACCAATCTACTTCTACAGAGTGGTGCTCTAAGGCTACAAAGTTTTGCGTGGCTGCGGCACAATGTGCGTTGGCCATAAATGAGATAGGCGTGCCTGCAAAATGCATGGCCATAGGCACACCGCGCTCTTCTGCGTAGTCACCTATCCTTTTAGTCTCTAAAATACCACCCGATGAAGCCAAATCAGGATGCACCATATCCACTGCCCTAGCATCAATCAGTTTTATGAATTCTTCTTTTAGGTAAATATCTTCACCGGTAAGTGTAGGCGTATTAATGGATGTGGTAATCTCGCGCCATTGATCGGTGTAAAACCATGGTATTAAATCTTCTAACCAAGCCAATTGGTATTTTTCTAGGGCGTTTGCCAATCTTATGCAAGTATTGATAGGAATGTGCCCAAAGTGGTCGGCGGCCAAAGGTATTTCATAGCCTACAGTCTCACGGATCACCCTTACATAATCGACCAATTCCTCTAAGCCTTTATCTGTAAGTTGTATGTTGGTAAAGGGGTGTTTGGTCATGCCATAAGACATGGCAGTAGAGTTCCACTGACTTCCATCAATAATTTGGTTGTTGATCACAGCCCCTTCAATATCTTTCACCATTTCCACCCCAAAATCCATTTTCAAGAAAGTGAAGCCCTTGTCTAGTCTGCCTTTCATTCGCTGAGCATAAACACTTTTATCTTGAGATTTAGCTGTATCTGTATAAAGCCTTACATAGTCTCTGTACTTGCCTCCTAATAATTGATAAACAGGTACGCCATAAGCTTTGCCGGTCAAATCCCACAGGGCCATTTCTACCCCGCAAACACCACCGGCTTGCCTGCCATGGTCACCAAACTGCTTTATTTTTTTAAATAGCATTTCCACATTGCAGGGATTCTCTCCTAAGAGCCTACTTTTCAGGAAAAGGGCATATCGTGCACTGCCGCCATCTCGCACCTCGCCATAGCCAGAAATACCTTGGTTGGTATCTATGCGGATAATGGGCACACGCATGGGTGCGCCGGTTACCTCGGCTATGCGTAAATCGGTAATTTTTAGGTCAGATGGATTGGAGTTTCTGTTTACTTTTTGGGTAGAATATGCCAAAGTATCTTCTACACTGGCAAAGGTAAAAGCGCCCAAACTCAAACCACCTAATAAAGATTTCTGCAAGAAGTTCCTTCTTGGGTTTTGGTTTTGCTTTTCCTTTTCTTTTTCTCTGGCTGCTTTCACGCTCGCAGGCACGCTCTCTTGCTGCATGATTTTCTCTAATATCTTTTTTCTCATTTTCATGATATTAAACTTTTAGTTGAAATTTAAATTTATAAAATTATGACAATCAAGTATTTAAACTGCTTAGCATTACATTTAACTATTGCTATAGAAAACTGACTTAATTGTACTATCTCTGTACAATTTTTATTTTCCTCAATGAATTACCTACCAATTTCTCTTTTCTAAAAATGCATCCAATTCTTCTCGGGTCATAGGCAGTAGGTCGGGGTTTTCGTCTAGCCAGCCTAAAAAGTCTTCTTTAATCTCATCTGTCCAACGGGTATCGATTTGCCCCGGGGTGTATTTACCTTCTTTCAATCTTTGTATTCCGAAGGCATCTCTCAAAGCAATAAACTCTGCATTGATTACTACCTTTTCAGCTAGGTGTGCTGGAATAAATATCACGCCTTCCCTTTTGGCCAATACGATGTCTCCGGGCATCACCAAAGCACGACCAATTCTGGTAGGACTGTTTAAACCGCCCAAAATCATTTCTTGGATAAAGGAAGGATCCCATCCTTTTACAAAAGCATTAAAACCATCTATCTTTTCTAGTCCCCCTAAATCTCTGAGCGAGCCATAAAACACGACGCCATTGCCCGACTTGGCATAAATGGAATTACCCAAATTATCGCCTATAAGGGTTCCATTGATTATTTTACCAAAACCATCTGCTACATACACATCGCCTTGTTGTAGCATGTCAATTGGCCATGAGTTTGATGCACCTATGCGCCCTTCTTCTTCGCCCTGTTTTTTAATGATCTCTTCTAAGTCCTTTCTTTTAGGCAAATAAGTAGCCGTAAGCGCCCTACCGCAAATGGTCACATCATCGTGTATCATTTTCCAGTCTCCTTCAAATTGGTTGTTATAGCCTTCTCCTCGTAAAACTCCCCAAGCTTCCTCTATGGAGATGTTTTTCATGCGTTCGATAATATTATCTGAAACTTTAGGGCGACCGTCGGGCAGTCTTTCGCCTTCCCATGCTGCGGTCAATTTCATGACTTCATTTTCGCCGGCGATCATTTGAGCATGTGCTACAAAGCCAAAAAATAGAATTATTACACTTAAAAAATATTGAATTTGTCGATTCATCAGATTTATATTTTTGGTTTGTTTTTAAATTACTAATAAGCTTTCAATCAACTGTCTGGTACTATATTGAAATTGGAGATAGCAATTCCCAATGAGGATATAATATGTACATGTTTTAGCGCTTTCGCTTTGGGCAAGGTTGCTTTGGTATTGTAAGGTTTATTTTGATGGTATTGGCTTTTTGACTAATATTAGTCCACCAAAGAGGAGCTATATTGTTGACTAATTTTTTTACCTGATTTTAATTTTTTTTAGATGGAAAAGCCACTTTTAGTTGTTATGGGTGCCGGGCCTGGCGTTAGCTACCATGTAGCTGAGTTATTTGGCAAACAAGGTTTTAAGGTCGCTTTGGTGGCTAGAAATGCTGAACGCTTAGAGAAACTCTCAGAAAGCTTAACAGAAAAAGGAATCAAGAGCAGTTTTTACACCTGCGATGTTTCAGAAAAAACGGCCATTGATAGCTGTTTCGAAAAAATAAAACAAGACCATGGCCCTGCTGTTGATGCCTTGATGTATAACGCGGCAGTAATGCGAAAAGAAACACCATCTGAACAAGATTATGAGTCTTTAGTAAAAGATTTTAAGGTGGATATTGCTGGGGCAGTGTATTCCTGCCAAAAAGTGCTTAACCACATGAAAAGTAAAAAGCAGGGAACTGTGCTGCTAACAGGTGGCGGATTGGCATTAAAGCCCTATTACGAATACACCTCATTATCTATTGGCAAAGCAGGCATTAGAAGTTTGGCTTTTTGTTTGGCACAAGAACTAAAAGGCACAGGCATAAAAGTGGGTACGGTAACCATTGCAGGCATGGTCAAAGAAAACACACATTTCTCCCCTGATAAAATTGCCCAAGAATTTTGGAAGCTCCACACGGGTGAAAACAAAGGGGTAGAGTTTATTTATCAGTAAATTGAACCAACCAATCCAAAAAGAAGCAAGTGTAAAAATCTTAGCTGCTATTGTGTATGCACAATTTGCTGGCACCTCACTTTGGTTTGCGGGCAATGCAGTACTGCCCGCCCTTCAATCAACTCATCAATTCAGTAATGATAGCTTGGGGCATATCACTTCTGCAGTACAACTCGGATTTATTATAGGTACTTTGGTTTATGCCATACTTTCTTTGGCTGATCGGTATGTACCTAATCGGGTTTTCTTTGTATCAGCCGTAGCCGGCGCATTCTTTAATGTGGCTATTTTATTGGTTGATTTTACGCTTACCAAACTAATCATATTCAGGTTTTTAACTGGCTTTTTTCTAGCAGGCATTTATCCTGTAGGAATGAAAATAGCTGCCGATTGGTATGAGAAAGGCCTGGGCAAAGCTTTGGGGTTTTTGGTGGGGGCTTTGGTCTTGGGTACGGCTTTCCCACACTTGCTCAACAGCCTAGACGCGGTATTGTCTTGGCAAGAAGTCTTGCTGTTTGTTTCTGTTTTCGCCGTCAGTGGCGGCTTTTTGATTTTATTAATGCCTTCTGGCCCTTATAGGAGAAAAGCTGCTAAATTTAAAATCACTGCCATTGCCGATGTGTTTAGGGTAAAGCCACTTTTAAAAAGTGCCATTGGTTACTTTGGGCACATGTGGGAATTGTACGCCTTCTGGGCATTTGTGCCTTGGTTCTTAGCTTTTTATGCTTCAAGAAATCAAGTAAATATTAATGTTTCTGCTTGGTCTTTTGCCATTATTGCCATAGGTAGTTTGTCCTGTGTTTTTGGGGGTTTGCTTTCTTTAAAACGGGGAAGTTACTTTGTGGCTAAAAACAGCTTGACTTTATCAGGCCTTGCCTGCTTGTTTTCGCCTTTGCTTTTTTTGTTGCCTTTTCCTTTGGTGATTGTTTATCTTTTGTTTTGGGGAGCTACTGTCATACCTGACTCACCGCAGTTTTCTAGTTTGGTGGCGGCTTCTGCACCAAAAGAGATTATTGGTACAGCATTGACCATCGTCAATTGCACTGGCTTTACCATTTCGGTTTTTAGTATTCAACTGTTCAACTATACATCTGGTATTGTTGGTTTTGAGCCTTATATTTTTCTCTTATTGCTGCCCGGCCCTTTGGCTGGTTTGTGGGGGATTAGGGGGTTTGTAAAAAACTAATTCTAAATAAGAAATCTTTAATAATCTAAGCTCTTCATCAACCCACCCATCTTTGGATAATCGAAACCATTTTCCTTCAAAAAATCCCTGACTTCCATGAGTGCGAAACCAAGTGAATTTAAGCCTCGCCAAGCGTACACATTTTTGGCAGATTCATTGTCTAAGGGCAAACCTATTCCCCAAATAATATCTACGGGACTAGCTTCTACCAATACCCTTGGGTAGGTATTCAGCAGGTATTCACCCATATCTCTGTTTTGGTAAAACTTATACATGTTACCAATTTTCACAATTTCATATCTGTACTTCTTCCAAAGAAATTGATCAAAGTTCAATACTTGCCTGCCCAATTCTTTGGCTTCGCCAGCTTGTTTACATTGTATGATTTTCTGGTAGGTAGCTTCGTCTTTAAAGAGCTTGGCTTTTTGGGCCATCATCCAATGTTCAGCCGTTGGATACTCAATGCCTTTAACCAGGAAAGGCCGCTCAAACCACTGGCTAAAACAGAACTTCCCAATAGATTGACCATAGACGGCTTTATGTCCCCAAAAGAAAAGAAACTTTATTTTTACATTATTGGTGTATTGCTCTTGAAGCCATTTAAGATGGTACCTTCCTTCCATCTTTATCAAATTCGTAATTACTCTTAAAATTAAAACCTTGAAGAGATGCTGTTATAATAGTAAAATCATAAATGTAAAAGCAAAAACCTTAAGGGGTGACATCATATTCGGAAAAACCTTTGGTAATATTGGTATAATTTTTTTTACAATGCCATCTCTTTGGGAATATGCCTGAGTAATTGCCTAAAGTCTTTTTATCATTATACATCAATTAATAGGCTTCTCCCACTCATACTCTTGATTAAGCGCATAC
>CAKZMZ010000372.1 GCA_937129345.1 uncultured Thalassovita sp.
TTTGCAGGTTCTTTACGTAATCTAGTTTTTCCTTCGGCGATTGCTGAAAATGCATGTGAGTTACTTTACCAAAGTATTTTTCTAGATTTTCTTTTTCATGGTCATTATCACCTGAGAGTAGGTGCAACTCGTAATGCTTGTCCAAATCATCCATTACGCGCTCAAAACCAGGTCGGTAAAGGTTGCCCATTTCAAAATAACCCAACATTATATTATTTTCTGACACATAAACGCGTGTTTTTTGAGAAGAGGCCTGCTGTGTGTTTCCAATAAATTTGGCGCTACCTAATCGGTATGTATTTTCCTTCCATTTGGCTTGTAGGCCCTTTCCTTCCGTCTCTTCAAAATCTTGTAAGGTTAGGGCAGTTGCAGCTTCTTTAGTATGGCCTTTGAAATATTTATGTAGACTTTGGCTCAAGGGGTGTGTGGAATGTGCCACCATGTTTTGTACTACCTTTTGCTGATCGTCACTAAGTTCTTTCCCCAAGTAGGTAATTTGGCTGGCATCGTGTATGGTTAGAGTGCCAGTTTTATCAAAAACTATGGTATCTATCTGCGAAAGCGTTTCAATAGCATGGGTGTTTTTGAGATATATGCCAAACTTGCCCAGTAATCTCGTAGCATTGCCATAGGTAAAGGGAATGGTCAAGGCCAATGCACAAGGGCAGGCCACGATCAAAACAGCGGTAACTACTTTGGCCACCATGCCAGCATCTTGTAAGTACCAGTAAACGCCAGTAATTAAACTCAAGATAATGATAAAAAAAGTAAAATATTTGCCAACATTATCGGCGAGTTTGGTCAGACCAGTATCTTTGTCTTTGGTAAAGATTTCTTGGTTCCACAATTGGGTGAGGTAGCTATTTTCTACTCTTTTTTTAATTTCCACTTCAATAGAGGCGCCTTTTTGCCTGCCTCCTGCATACAACAAATCTCCACTTTCTTTCTTAACCGGATCCGACTCGCCTGTCACAAAACTGTAATCGATTTGAGCGTAATCGCTCAATAAGGTGGCATCGGCCGGAATCAATTCTTGGTTGCGTATAAGCACATGGTCGCCGGGCTGCAAGTCTTTGAGTAATACATTTTTATTTATTTTGTCTTCGATGCGGGTAACGCTTACAGGAAAGTAGGAAGCATAGTCTCGATCAAAAGAAAGGGCGGCATAGGTTTTTTGCTGGTACCATTTGCCTACTAATAGGAAAAACACCAAGCCGGCAAGCGAGTCCATGTAACCTGCACCTGTGGCAGAAATGATTTCGTAAGCACTTCGGCTAAATAAAGTGATGATACCCAAAGAAATGGGTACGTCCATATTAATATATTTTTGTTTGAGCCCTTGCCAAGCAGAGAACAAATACTCAGTACTGCTATAGAAAAATACAGGTAATGCCAACAGTAAATTGAGCCAACCAAAAAAGCGGATAAAATCCCCATCTTGGGAGGCTTCCATACCTAAATACTCGGGAATGCTCAATAACATGATATTGCCGAAGCAGAAGCCTGCGATACCTAGCTTAAAGTAAAAGCTTTTTGGCAAGGTTTGCTTTTTGGCTTTTTTGCTCGGCGCTTCGTTTACTTGCGGGGGATAACCGATTTGTTCTAGTAATTCTGCCAATTGGCGCAAACTCAGTGCATCTTCCTTAAACGTAATGGTCGCCTTTTTCTGAGGAAAGTTCACCACCACCTTCATTACCGATTCATTTAAGCGATTGAGGTTTTCTAGCAACCAAATACAAGAGCTACAATGTACGGCAGGAATGGAAAATGTAACGCCCGTTATGTTGTTGTTAGAAAAGTGTATGTACTCATCTCGAATGGCTTCAATATCTAAAAAAGCATATTTTTCAGAACGCTGCTTACTGCCTTTTAAACCGGGGGTATTTTCTATTTGGTAGTAGTTGCAAAGGTTGTTCTCTTCTAATATTTCATATACAGTTTTACAGCCTTCACAGCAAAAAGCTTTGTCGTGGGCTTCTATGGGGTGTTTGCCACAGTCATCACCGCAGTGGTAACAACTCGTTTTTACTGGTGTTTTTATGGCGTTCATGTCGAGTAGTTTAGATTAAATTGCTAACCCTGCTAAAGTGGCCCTTGCCAGGGTGGCCCTTACCAGGGTGGCCCCGCTAAGGCAATCCTTGCTTGGGTTTGTTAGATAGTTACCTGTACCGATGTATGGAAGCCAACCAAAGCAAGGGATTAGGTATATTTGATTTTAAAAAAAATATCTCCTCTCCAAGCGAAGAGGAGATATCCCAAGCTATTTATTGGCTATCTCAAAGCATACATCAATGCGTTGCATATCTTTAACAAAGATGGGAAAGTATAAAGAGGTGAGGTATGACCTTTTTCTAGCCCGGAATATGATTATTGTCATATCTTTTAAAAAATGCCCTGTTAAAAGTGTCTTTTCCTCCAACAGGGCATACTAAAGGCTTATTTACCCCATCGGTATATCCTCTAATTCTTTCAAATTAGCGGTCAGTTCTTCATCTGTGAGGTAATGGTTGGTAAGGTTGCCGGAAAAATAGGCTTCATAAGCGCTCATATCGAAGTGACCATGGCC
>CAKZMZ010000373.1 GCA_937129345.1 uncultured Thalassovita sp.
AAAGAAAAAACCAGTTCCCAGTAATGCCAAGATAAACCAAGTACTACCACCAATGTAGCCATCTATAAGACTTAAAATATCGTTCAGTTCCTGCATAGCAAATAGTTTCAGTCAAAATTAGAATTGTAAAAATAGTACAATTATTTGCTTTTAAAATTCAATTAGAGAAAAAATGGGAGTGGAACTGCCCAATCTTTTACTGCACTATTGTTGAGCCGATGAGTTGTAAAATTAGATTTTAAAGTATCACCATACTGATTCAAAAACAGCAAAAATATTTGCTAGACCATCAATTATTTTCAGCGAATAGATTCTGAAGATTACCGCTTATCAAAAACATGCAATCATTCTGCTTTAAAAGCAGTTATACTAGTTTGAATAAAACCAACAGCAATTTTTTTTCATGCAGCGACTCATATTCCTCTCTTTCTTTGCCTTAATATTTATCGCAATAGATTACTATGTTTTTCAAGGGGTTAAGCTTTTGACCAATGGTCTAAACTCAAACACCCGTAAAGTCATACATTATGCATATTGGAGCATTACCATACTTTCTTTTGCTGGCTATTTTACTTACCACTTAGTAAACCCCGATTTGGTAGGAAGTAAGACACGTACCTTTATTATGGTGGGCATTTTCATGAACTATTTCTCTAAGATATTTGCCGTATTCTTTTTATTTGTTGATGATATTATAAGGTTGGGGCAATGGATTTATGAACAATTCGCTCCCAAATCGAAAGAGTTGGCCACAGAAACCAGCCAACAAGGCATTACCCGCTCTCAATTTTTGGCCAAAACAGGTTTGATTGTTTCAGCAGTACCTTTTACCGGTATGGCCTATGGAATAATCTCAGGGGCTCACGATTACAGAATTAGACGCAAAACCGTTTATCTACCTAATTTGCCAAAAGCTTTTGACGGAATAAAAGTAGCGCAACTTTCTGACATACATTCAGGTAGTTTTTTTAATAAAACTGCTGTAAAAGAAGGTATAGACATGTTGATTAAAGAAAAACCGGATGTAGTACTTTTTACTGGCGATTTGGTGAATAACCGGGCCGACGAAGTAAAAGACTACGTGCCCATTTTCGAAAAAGTAAAGGCTCCTATGGGCGTGTATTCTGTTTTAGGCAACCACGACTATGGCGATTATGTGAGTTGGTCAAGCCCACAGGCTAAAACTCAAAACCTAGAGAACCTAAAAAAGGCACATGGTACCATGGGATGGCAGTTGTTGATGAACGAACATGTAAAACTTAAAACCAACAATGAGGAAATTGCTCTAATCGGCATAGAAAATTGGGGTGGAAAGGGTAGGTTCCCCAAATACGGAAAATTGGACAAAGCTTATGCTGGTACCGAAGATATGCCTGTTAAACTACTTCTTTCTCATGATCCGAGCCATTGGGACGCACAAGTAAGAAGAGAATATACAGATATCGATATTATGTTTGCAGGTCATACGCACGGCATGCAATTCGGGGTGGAAATTGGCGGTTTAAAATGGAGCCCTGTGCAGTATATGTACAAACAATGGGCAGGCTTATACAAAGAAGGCAATCAGCACCTGTACGTA
Source organism: uncultured Thalassovita sp. (assembly GCA_937129345.1). Taxonomy (GTDB): domain Bacteria; phylum Bacteroidota; class Bacteroidia; order Cytophagales; family Flammeovirgaceae; genus Chondrinema. The sequence continues at coordinate 1,580 of CAKZMZ010000373.1, forward strand.
AATAGAGGCTTTGGCTATTTGGGCTTTCCCGGAAGAGTAGGCATGCCACCCGAAATCACCATTCTAGAACTTAAGAGCGGAACTGCTTAAAATATTCAGCCCTATGAAAAATTTACGTGATTTTCTATAGAGCTGAATTTTATATTTTTCGGAAATCAGTTTAAGGAAGCAAAATTCAGTTTATTTTCTAGCTCAATTACTTGTGGAATGAGCACTTCTTCTTCTAACCTTTCATGCACGCGCAAATCTCTTTTAAAAGTCTCAAACTGTGTTAGCAAAACCTTAAAAGAAAGGTGATTTTCTAAGCCATCTTTCTTTTTGGAGAGAAAGTCAACTATTTCTTCTAACCTGTCTTCGTGCTCATGATCGTGCTCTGTTAGCATATCATTCAAATATGGCTTTTGTACTGCTTGAGCAGTAAATCTTTTCTCAGTAAAGCTAAAACTCATGTGTAAAATATAAGGGAAAAGTACTTTTTCTTCCATTTCAATATGCTCGGTAAGTGCTTTTTTATAATCTGAAAAGAAATGCTTTAATACCTTTAATGAGGCATTATTACCTTGAACTTTGCTATCAAGATGGTAAATGCTTTGTTCTATTTGAGGGAGTTTACTAGAAATGTAAAATTGATGCGTCTTCTTTAAATAATTGATAATCAACTGAATCGGATAATTTCTTAGCTTTTGAGGAGAGAACTCATTAGCATCTTCAAAGGCGATTAACAAGTCAGTAAGGAAATTCATATCGAGATTTTCTTTTGCTGCCAACCGACTTATTTTTTCTTTCATATCCGCTTCTTCTACATCAAATCTTTTCATTATCAATCCGAAGAGCTCATCTGTAGAGACTAAGTCTTGTAAGGTTTGTACTTTGCTGATCATTACGGAATACTTTGAGTTATAAAAAAGAATATTCCACAAAATTATATATACATAGAGGCTTGTAATATGACAAACGTCAGTATCAATAAAAAAAGCCAGCATGTAAACACATACCGGCTAAATTTTTTGAACTGCTATCTCATTATTGTACTCTTACAAAATCGCCTTTATTAAAGCCACTACCGCTAACGATACTACATTGCGAAGCTTTTCCATTTCCAATACCAGGGTTGGTCACTTTAATTTCGCCAATTTTTTTATCTACACTTCCCAAAGAAATACCGGTATCTGGATCGATCAATTCTTCACCTTTTTGGTAAATCATAAAAACATCGCCAGAAGAAACGCCATGCTCACTTCCAACATTGATGTATACCACACCATTTTTCTCGGTTACTACTTTTGCTTGCCATGTTACGTTGGGCATATTGTTGTTAACCATTCCTACTATGTCTTCAACAGCTTCTCTTGCCGCCTTACCCACTAAAGACTCGTCAAAAGAATTTTGATCATTAAAGCTTACCCCATGTGCCCTTAACTTTAACCCTTTGGTACTTTTCTCTTTCAGTACATTATCGGCTGCTATAATTTCTGCTGTTGTCGTATTGATTAACCTACAGTCAATACCAACCGTTGCCGATTGTGACTTCACTCCTATGCCCAAGCCCTTAATACTGCCCCCAGTTGAGTTTTTCTTATAACCAAACTCCGTAACAGAACCAACTACGGCCAATTCTACACCCAGTACCTTGCCTATTTCAGCCGCACTTTGTGGGGTTACTATACCTGAAGCACCTAATTTTTGTTCCGCCAAAATTCGATCCAATTCCTGCCTTTCAATCACGATATATTCTCCTGATTTAACAAGTTCGGTAGTTAGCATGTCTGCCATACCTTCCCCTACACCTTTCCGGTTCCACCAGCGCCAGCTTTTATCGGTTTTATCTTCAAATACAAAAACAGCAATTCTTTTCTTGAGCTTCATATCTTGAGCCGATACTAAGAAAATATTGCTAAAAAAAAGTAGTGAGAATGCAAGGTAGAAGCTTTTTCTGAGATTGAGTATTCTTCTAAAATCCATAATTATTAAATATTTGATACAATTTCAGTTTACTTAATTAAATATACTAAACTTTATATCAATCAGAGGGCTTAGGTAAACTCAATAACTAAAATTAACTTTTTGTGTATACGCTCTCTTTTTCCATTTCCTTGGCAATGTTCCTTTTCAATTCAAGGCATTGTTTTTTGTCCAACCTACTTCGTTTTAACTCTTTAAGCACAACTTCAAGCGCCCTTTCCATACCCATCTTAAATACATCTTTTAAATTATCATTAAAAGCTTGGTACAGTTCGCTCTGTTTGCTGATCTTAACAATAGTTTTCTCATCTGTAATTGAAATTTGATGCTCCTCAGAAAATTCCAATTTTAAAAAGCTTTTATCAAAATTGATTTGCTGTACCCAATGCTCGTCTTTGGTTTTCACCATGGTTAGTTGTACACTCATAATAATTGACCTTTTTATTGTTAAGAATGGCTTAAGC
>CAKZMZ010000374.1 GCA_937129345.1 uncultured Thalassovita sp.
GAAAAAAGTATGGAGAACATACCTGCTACACCAGATATCATTGTGGAGAATGCACCTGATAGCAAAGCCAATAATGTAGATGAACAGCTTAAAAAGGCAGTAGATACGCTTTTAGAAGATATAGATTAGCAAATAAAAAACTATTACAGGAAATGTTGAGAACCTCGAAGAGGTGAAATGATGATAGCAGAATTAGCATGAGAAATATTTCCGTAACCCCGTGGGGGTGTCATAACATTGGCGAATTTGGTTGGCTAATCAAGTAAAATATCAGAAAAATAAATTAAATAAAAACACGATAAAAAAAGAACCCCACTCGGCAAATGCCTAGTGGGGTTTTGTCATATATAGGTTGATATTTGGTCTTCAAACTCAAAGAGTACTCAAAAAAGAAAAGAGTACAATAAATAAAAACATCGCGGCATAAAGCCATACAAGCAAATTTATCTTCATTTTATAGTTTTAGGTTAGTTGTTATATATTTACGTAACAATGCACAATAAGTTTTGCTTTTCGGGTTTTGCATGAATTTCTTAGCATGTAATCATTCATGGTTAAAATAGAAGTGCTTTTTAGTAGAAAACTATATTCTCTATTAGGATTCTCTATTATGTTATAATATATAGTATTTGCTATTTTTAGCTTCTTGTTTACGCTTTCAATCAAAAAAAATGAAGAAGATATTTTTACAATTAACATTCTCTCTACTTACAACAATTACTTTTGCCCAGTCTAATATCAATTTAAATGAGAAAGCGCCTAATATAAATATCACTGATTGGGTGCTAAATAAACCAGCTGATACCAATTTACAAGGCAAGTATATTGTATTGGAGTTTTGGGCTACTTGGTGTGGTCCATGTATTGCCGCCGTACCTCACATGAATGAGCTACAAAGCAAATTCGATGATCCAGAGTTGTTGTTTCTGTCCATAACTGATGAGGCAGTTGCTAAAATCAATAGGACACTCGAAAGGGTAGACTTTCATTCATCTGTAGTAACGGATTTAAGCAAACAAACCCAAATAAATTTTGGTGATGGCAAAAGGGGACTTGATGCCTATCCCATGACAGTGCTTATTGACAAAGAAGGCATAATTAAGTGGATCGGGCACCCAGAACTACTTACAGAGGGTATTTTAATAGATTTTCTCGACAACAACTTAGAAGCAAAAAATCATTTAAAGAAAGAGGTTGAGCCAGTTAATGATGGGGTTGCCAATAATGAAGAGAAAGAGGAAAAGAAAGAATCCTTGCAAGCTGAGTTTATGAGTATTATCAGTGATAAAGAGAAGGTATTGTTTTTTGATTTACGCAAGGCTACAGGAAGCGAGACTACTTCTATGAAGTTGGGTAGAAAAGCATTTTTGTTATCTCAAGTATCGATAAAAGAGATTTACGACGAGCTTTTTGGGATAAAAATAGAACCTTCAGTCTCTTTAGACACTACTCAATATACATTGATTTATAAAAACTTGACTGATACCGATGAAAGTTTTACCCAACTAGAAAAGCTGCTACTGAGTGCACTAAATTTAGAGATGCAGGCAAAGGTTGAAACTGTGACTAAGTACATTGTTAAAGTAGAAGATGCCTCTTTGCTCAAACCTGCCTTAGATAAATCATTTACTGCAAAATCTGAGGCCGATGATAAAATCATTCTCTCAAACTACAAGATTGCTAGAATGATTGAAGAAATGGGTAAGGTTTTAAATGTTCCTCTACAATTTGAAGGGGAAGATGATTCAACTTATGATTTTATTATTAAAAATGATGACCTAAAATCACTTCAAAAAAGTTTGGGTTCTTATGGGCTTTCTGTTCAAAAAAGCGAAGTACAAATGGAGCAATTTTACCTTGTTCAGAAGGAGCAACCTGTAAAATAGCACTTATAATTCATTTAATAAATTTTCTAAACTACATGCCCAACTTACTGTAAAGCCCATTTTACTGCAGCTTGGGCATGTATGGTAGTGGTATCAAAAATAGGGATTGCCACATCTTTTTCTTTAATGAGCAAAGGAATTTCTGTGCAACCCAATATCACTCCCTGAGCACCATTCTCAGCCAAGTTGTTTATAATATTTTTATATACTTCTCTCGAATCATTCGTAATCTTACCAAGCACCAATTCTTCATAAATGATTTGATGCACTTGCGTACGTTCTTTCTCATTTGGGATAAGGGTTTCTATGCCAAATTGCTCTTTGAGTACCGCCTTGTAAAAGTCTTTTTCCATAGTGAATTGGGTGCCCAATAAGCCGACCTTTTCCAATTTTTTTTCTTGTATAGCCCTGCCTGTTGCTTCTGCAATGTGTAAAAAAGGGATAGGTACCGCATTTTTTATCGCATAGCTACAGAGATGCATGGTATTGGTACAAAGTACGATTATATCAGCACCGCCTTTGTAAAGTTTAGTGGCAGCTTCTACCATTAACTCATTCAACCTTTCCCAATCGCCTTGATGCTGTAGAGTTTCAATTTCGGCAAAATCTACAGAATACATCAAACATTTTGAAGAAGAAAAACTACCTAAGGCCGCTTTGGTAAATTCATTCACCAAGCGGTAATATTCTAGGGAAGACTCCCAACTCATGCCTCCGATCAAACCTATGGTTTTCATGTTTTACTTTATTTTTTTTGTTCCAACAAGCTGTAGTAATAACAAATATCTTCGGCGGCTTTGGCCCAAGTAATGGCCGGAATTACTTTTTTTGTTAGCTGCTTTATTTCTTTATTGAGCCCTTCGTAATTGAGCAAGGCATACAGGTAGTTGGCAAAGGTGGCCGTATCCCAAAAATTGGCCTTGAGCACTTCGGGTAAAACCTCGTTTACGCCGGCCTGCTCTGAAGCAACCACAGGTACGTCGGCTTGGGCAGCCTCCAAGGCAGATAAGCCAAAAGGCTCTGATACCGATGGCATAAAATGCACATCGCTTTCGGCCAATAGTCTGTTAACGTTTTGCTTGTCCAAAAAACCTAAAAACTCAAAATGCTGTAAAATACCGCGGTCTTTGGCATATTGTATGGTGTGCCGCAAGCGGTCGCCTATGCCTGCCACTATAAATTTGATGTTTTGCTGTTTTTTGAGCAAATGAATGGCCGTTTCCACCAAAAAGCCTGGGCCTTTTTGGCGGGTAATGCGCCCTAAAAACAACACTTTTTTGATTTTTCCCTTCGTTTTTTGCCTTTTCGGAAAGTGTTTTTTACCAACGGCCTTGGTGTCGTCTATGCCATTGTGTACAATGATCAATTTTTCAATAGAAATTTGATAATGTTTGGTGATGCATGTTCTGGTGTAGTTGCTCACACAAAAAACAAAAGAGGCCGCTTGCATACCTTTTTGCTCAATTTCAAAAACCTTGTTTTTGGCATCGGCGCCTGAGCGATCTGTTTCCAATGCGTGGATGTGTGCTACAAAAGGTTTATTATATTGCTCTTTTAGCATCATGGCTGCTGGTAGGGTAATCCAGTCGTGCGCGTGTACCACATCAAATTCTATGTTTTTGGCGAGGTCGGTAACTACCTTGGCGTAGGCATCTACTTTTTTAATAATGTTAGAGCCATAGATGTTTTCTTCGTTAAAAAGGTCTTTGTAGGGAGATGGCTTTCGGGTTTCCTTTTCAATCTTGAGCTCTTTTGTGTAGGTTTCTTTTATGGCTTTTTGCTTTCGCTCTGCAATGGGGTATATGTCGAAACTGGCATCTACATATTTTATGGTGGTAAAGGTTTCGTAGCTTTTTTCAATGCGCTTTTCAATCTCGTCATTGTACTCGATTTGGTTGAGCCCAATGATCTGCCCGGCAGCGAGTTTGGCCTCCGCATGCCTTTTAGGTAAAATTAATGTGAGTTCTACACTGCTGCTCAAAGCATTGGCCAAGCCATAACAGGCTTGCCCCAAACCACCGCTCAAAATGGGCGGAAACTCCCAACCCAACATCAAAACTTTTAAGTTATCCTTTGCCAAAATCTGTTTATAGTTTCAGTTTTTACTTATTGGCAAAATAATAAATTATGGAGAATTAATGGTATTATAGAACTATTAAACCTGTAAGGATTTTAAAACACCTTGTGACTTGTATTCCCATTCTGATATTAGCTGAGTAGTTTGTTCGGTGTGATATTCAATAAAAGCTGCATGATTACCGAACCACTGCATCACTAAATCTCTCTCAAGTCTGGTTGGTTTTGAAGATAATAAACTATTGAAGGAGCTATGTGCCCAATCTGAAGTGTTTTTAACAAATCCATGCTTGATTGGATTTTGGTGTATGTAATTGATTACATTTATTAAATAAATTTCAGACTCAATTCTAAATCGCTTTGAGTAATCTATCCATAAAGCACCTTTTCGCTCATATACCTTATTGTATGCTTTAGCATAAGCATTTAAAAGGTTGCTCCATTCTTGCATGACAAGCTTATGGAAGTTTTTCTTGTATTTTGGATGGATTGCTAAAACATTTTCAGAATGCGTTTTTATCAGAAAATGTACATGATTTGGCATAAGACAATATGCAATAGTACTACACACAGATGGCATATAATGTGCATATTTATTGAGAAAGTAGCGGTAGTTATCATCGTTTCGGAAGAGACTTTCGCTCCCTACTGCATGGTTGACCAAATGATAGTAAGCATCTGGTTCAAAATCGATTAATCCTTTCATAATAAAGAATTACGTTCATAAACCTATGAGGTTTT
>CAKZMZ010000375.1 GCA_937129345.1 uncultured Thalassovita sp.
TTTGACCATAACCGGCCACCTTGGCGCCAACCTAACCCACGGCGAAGATTTTCTCACAAGCGTACTGCCTAGCAACCAAGACAACAACGAGCAAGGTGAAACCAAGATTATACTGGCCAAATACACCAAAGTTGATTCTTTGACCGAAACCCAACTCGATGACCTAAACCTAAAAGTAAGGGCTATTTTTGCACATAATTGCTACCAATGCCATAGCGAAAACAAGCAAAAAGGCGAGTTGGTACTCGAAAACAAAGCAGGGGTATTTAGGGGCGGAGAATCAGGCCAGGTAATCGTAGCAGGCAGGCCACAAGACAGTGAGTTATTTAAAAGGATTTCCCTCCCACCCGATGCTGATGGGGTGATGCCCAAAAAAGGCAAAGTGCTCAAAAGCGACGAAATTGCCTTGATCAGACTATGGATTGAAAAGGGCGCTCATTGGTCTGACAAAGCCCTTAAAACTTTTCCCGAAGCACCTTTGGCGCTATCTAAGCCCGAATTGCCCGAAGCAAGTGGCCAAGCACATGCTGTAGATAAATTGGTAGATGCTTATTTTGAGAAAAAAGGCGTTACATGGCCTAAGCAAACAAGTGATAGAATTTTTATTAGGCGTGCCTATTTAGACATTATCGGACTACTGCCTAAACCTGAAGCCATCAATCGATTTGTAAGTAATACCAACAACAATAAAAGGGAAGTACTAATAGACTCCTTGTTAAATGACAAGCACAATTACACGCAACATTGGTTGAGCTTTTGGAACGACCTGCTCAGAAATGATTACTCAGGCACTGGTTTCATTACAGGTGGGCGCAAACAAATCACCGATTGGCTGTATGCTTCTTTAATTGATAATAAACCTTACGATCAAATGGTGCAAGAACTGGTCAATCCAACTCCTAAGTCAGAAGGTTTTATTAAAGGCATACAATGGCGGGGCGTCGTAAACGCTAGCCAAAGAACTGAAATGCAAGCTGCCCAAAATATCGGGCAATCGCTTATGGGCGTCAATGTAAAATGTGCTTCTTGCCACAATAGCTTTGTGAGCAACCTTACTTTAGAACAGGCCTATGGTTTTGCCTCCATATTTGCAGACTCTGCCCTAGAAATGAACCGTTGCGATAAACCCATTGGCAAATGGGCCACCCCAAGTTTTTTGTACAAAGAATTGGGCACTGTAGAAGCAGATAGTTTAAAAGGACGCTTGGCAAAACTCTCTGAAATTATGGTAAAGCCTGAAAATGGCAGACTATACCGAACCATTACCAATAGAGTTTGGCAAAGACTCATGGGCAGGGCCATTGTAGAACCAGTAGATGAAATGGACAATACACCTTGGGACGCTGACCTACTCGATTGGCTAGCAGCTGATTTTATTGATGCTGGACACGATTTAAAGCACTTGATCAAAACCATTATGACCTCCAAGGCATACCAACTTTCTGCAGTTAGCTATGAAAAAGCAGATTTGGTAAAATCTCCCTCATATGTTTTTGAGGGACCCGTAGTGAGGCGTTTAAGCGCAGAACAGTTTACTGATGCAGTAAGCCAAGTAATCGCACCTGTTTACTATGCGGCAGCTTACGACCCTAAAGCCAGCAGCATCTCCCATAATCGTATTTGGCACAGAGAAAGAAAGTTAGACAGGGATGTTTTGCCAGAACCCGGCAAGCGATTTTTTCGCTATAAACTCACACTAAGCAGCCATCCAATAGAAAATGCCCAAGCCCTCATTTCTGTAGACCATTCTTATGTTTGGTACCTCAATGGGCAAAAAGTATCCGAAGGTAAAAACTGGAGAAAAGTTGATAAACTCAACGTAACTGCTTTGCTAAAACCCGGCGAAAACATCATTGCCATTGAAGGCAACAATGAGGGCAACATTGCCAATCCTGCGGGCATCCTTTTTTCTATGAAAATATCTCAAACAGGAAAAGCCGACGTAATGGTTGAATCTGCCAAAGGAAAAGGCTGGAAAAGCACGGATAAACAACCAAAAAACAAAAATTGGATAAACCTAGACTTTGATGATCAAAACTGGAAAGCCGTAAGAAATTACGGAAGCAACCATTGGGACAAACTTCTGCACTTTAATTTTGAGGAAGATAGCCGCGCATTTGCACGGGCTAGTTTAGTAAGGCAACATCCATTTATGAAGGCACTCGGCAGGCCCAGTAGAGAAAATATAACAACCTTTAGAGATCAACAAGCCACGTTATTGCAAGCATTGGAACTTACCAATGGTGCTTTTTTCAATAACATCCTTGCAGAAGGCGCTAAAAAGTGGATGGCTGAATACTATAAAAATAGCGATGAGCTGATAGCCGCTTTGTATGAGCAGTCTTTAGGCCGCAGACCTACTGCTAAAGAGCAGGATATTATGTTAGAAGTTTTAGGAGAAAACCCAAATCAAGAAAGCGTACAAGATTTGTTTTGGGCTACTTTGCTTTTACCAGAATTTCAGTTTATTTATTAATTTGAGAACATGAAAGCGCATACCGTAAATTCACGCAGGGAGTTTATCAAGAAAATGGGCCAAGCCAGCTTGGCTGCTGCATCGGTTTCTATCCCGACAAGTAGTTTTTTGAGTTCTTGTAGCGGTGGTTCAGGTATAAGTTCTACTGCAGATACTGTAATATTACTTTGGATGGCCGGTGGCATGGCGCATACTGAAACTTTCGATCCCAAGGCCTATGCCCCTTTTGAGAAAGGGATGGAAAGCAAAAGATTGCTGAGTTCTTTCCCGAAAGTCCCTACTGCCGTAGATGGACTCTACTTTTCTGAAGGATTGGAAGCCATAGGCAGTGTTATGGACAAAGGCGCGATAATTCGCTCATACAAATCGGCAGATCTTGGGCATATTCTCCATACGAGGCATCAGTACCATTGGCATACTTGTTACGAGCCTCCACAAACAGTACAGGCGCCACATATCGGAGCTTGGATCGCCAAAGAACTAGGGCCTGCCAATCCAGTTATACCACCTTTTATAGCCATGGGGCAACGCTTTACTGTAGGTGAAGCTGAAGAGTTAAAAGCATTCCATACTGCCGGATTTCTAGGTAGTGAATACGGCCCTTTTCTTATTCCAGACCCTTCGAGCGGGCTTGATAGTGTAAAACCGCCCCAAGGCATGTCGCTAAAAAGGTTTGAGGCTAGGTACAAATTGTACAAAGAACTGGCCAACAGCAACAAATTAATGGAAGGGGGCAGCAGTTACCAAAGAGAATCACTTATGCGCTCTATGGAGCAATCTTACAGATTGTTGAACTCCCCAGAATCTTCTGTATTTGACTTATCTCAGGAACCTAAAGAAAAATACGACATCTACAACACAGGAAGGTTTGGCTTGGGCTGCCTTACTGCTAAACGCTTAGCTATGAACGGTGCTAGGTTCATAAGCGTTTCCACAGAATACGAGCCTTTTCTCGGTTGGGATACGCATGAAAACGGACACAGCAGATTGGTGAAAATGAAAGAGCTGATCGATAGACCTATTGCCCAACTCATTAAAGACTTAGATGAATCTGGACATCTGGACAGAACCTTGATTGTTTTGGCCAGTGAGTTTAGTAGAGATGCGCTGCTAGAAGGCCGCCCCGGTAATAAGGTAAAAGACCAAGTGCACCAACCCGATAAAATTGAAGATGAAAAATTCTATGGTATGCACCGGCATTTTACCGATGGCAGCTCCATTTTGATGTGGGGAGGAGGTATAAAGAAAGGTTTGGTCTATGGAAAGACCGCTGATGAGAGGCCTTGTTCTTCCATAGAAAATACCGTGGTTATAGATCAAGTGCACCAAACCATTTACCACGCACTCGGTATACCTCCTGAAACACATTACACTATTGAAGGCAGACCATTTTACACCACTCCCGATGGTCATGGAGAACCTGTATTGGATTTGTTTGCTTAATATACTTTGGATTTATCACGATTGTTGGTCGAAACTAAACATATGGTTTTTTTACTAAAAAAATGTTTGTGCTTTGGTCGATTTCATCGGTTTGCGGTTTGAAATAGGGATGTCGTAAAGCTGACCAACACATCCGTTATGGTATACTCACCAACGAATATTTGATAGATTTTTCGCAAAGACGAAAAACTACCGAAGAAATTTTTCTGCATTTAGATGATAGACCTTTTCAAGCACTTCATCACTTAAATCCAAGCCGTGCAATGGCCAATGGTAAGGATTGTAATTGGAGTAAATATGTTCATCTTCAGATTCTAAAATCCTAAAGGTATATTCATACATATTGGCGCTCGTACCCATATCAGTACCATAAACCAAGCGGTCTTGGTACTTTTCAAAAAACTTTTTGGTATTTCTAGGTATAGCGGAAACTTCTGCATAGCGAGCGCTAATATCTAAATAAAGGTTGGGGTATTTATCCAATAAATTACCGATGATCTGCAAATCATAAGCGCAATTGGCAAAATGGCAAGCCACAAAAGTCGTATTAGGATGCTTCTTTACCGTATTTTCAAGAATAGAAATCATGCCTGCATGATCTACAATATCCTGCTGATCATCTAGTCGCCACTTGTAGGCATTCATCAAACCATCATTAGAGGCATCCATTTTTTCGTACATCCATTTAGGATCGGCTACGTGTATGCTCACCGGCATAGAAAGTTCTGCACATTTTTCAAATAAGGCATCCATTCTTGGGTCATCGGCATGCATGCCCCAAGCTTCAGGTTCACTGTAGAACAACCCTTTTCCTTTATCTCCGAGTTCTCCTACGCCACGCGCTCCCATTTTATAACACCTTTCTAACTCTGCTACCGCTTTTTCCGCAAATCCGAGCTCATCATAACCTGTATAATCAAATCCGCACCAAAGCTCAAAATGGTCTGAGTAGGGTTTGTAAATACTCGCTAAGGAATCAAATTTTTCGCCATGGGCATATGTTAGTACAATCGTCTTTTTTATTCCGGCTGCTTTTTGGGTCTCAATCCAATTTTGCAAATCGGCTTGCGATTTGGCATAAGGATGCGAGTGCAAGTCTATAACCGGAAACTTGGCTTTTTCTATTTTACTTTCTGGAATATTGTAAATAGAAACAGGGTGGTAGTCTTTTAGCAAAAGTTCATCTACTGATTTTTCTTTCTGAGCTAAAAGAAAAAGCGGACTTAAAAAAAAGCCAATAATAAAAAAAGCTAGATAGATTTTTTTCATCATATATTTACTAGATACTTTTTAAAAGTACAAAAAAATATGCTGACCTATTTCTGAAAATAGCTTGTTCTTTCCATAAACTAATAAAAGTTTATTGCGGTTATTTTTTAATATTTTTGTCTCCACTCATTTAATGTTGATGAACATAAGTAAAAATTGCAAGTGGTTTGTCGTGTTTGCCTTTGTAGCATTGGCCACGCCACAAAATAATGCCTTGGCGCAACCATGGCAATGGATCAAAAAAGAGGTTTACAGAGTTTTAGCAGATACTGCCTCTAAAGAAAAGCCTCGCTTTATTGCTTATCCTACCATTGCCTATACTCCTGAAACTAGTTGGGAGTTTGGCATCAGCGCCTTGCTTCTCTACCATGCCAAGCGGGATACCACCAATCGGTTAAGCGAAATATCTGCTTTTACTTTTGTAACACTAGAAAACCAGTTTGGCCTTTGGGTAGACAATGCGCTTTACTCCCACCGCAACAGATGGTTTCTTTTGGGAAGGACCCGATGGCAACAGTTCCCGCTTTATTTTTACGGTATTGGGCCCGAAACAAACGCTACAGATAAAATCTTGATCAACGGCAATAGCTTAACTATGAGGCAACGCTTGCTAAGACAGGTAAAGGGGCAATTTTACATTGGTTTAGAAACTGATCTACAGCGTTTGGGCAGCGTTTCAGTAACACCTGAACCGGGTGCTGTCGGACTCAATAGTCCACTAGGAATTGCAGGCAGTACCAACTTAGGTCTGGGCATTGGTATGGTATACGATACCAGACACAACATTCTTAATGTAAGAGATGGTCTTTTTGCAGAACTTGGCTTTCTCCGTTATGACGATACCTGGGGCAGCGATTTTAATTTTACTACCTTTTTTGTGGAAAGCCGCGTATTTAGACCCATCAGAAAAAATCAGGTTTTTGCTGCACAATTATATGGCGTATTTTCTCAGGGAGATGTACCTTTTAACCAATTGGCACTTATGGGAGGCGAAACTTTAATGAGGGGTTATTACACAGGCCGTTATCGCGACCGTAATTACATAGGCACCCAAGTTGAGTACCGCTGGCTGCCCCTCCCCTTTAGCCGCCGCTTTGGTGCCACCGTTTTTGGCGGCTTGGGCAATGTAGCCCCTAAAATTCAAGATTTTAGTTTGAAAAATTTTGTATGGGCCGCAGGTGTAGGAGGCCGTTTCCTCATTTTCCCCAAAAAAGATGTATTTACAAGAATAGATATCGGTTTTACTGAAGAAGGCAGTGGTTTCTATTTTTATGTTGGAGAGGCTTTTTAGATCTATAGAGCAGCATCTTTTACATTCCAGATATCCATATCTGCATCCAATTCATTCACAAACAGGATTTCTTTGCCGATTTCCATTCTGTCGAGCCCGTTTACTTTAAACAAAACCTCAAAATAAGTAGGTAAATAACCATATTTATTAGTAAGGGCACTTTCTAGCTCTTTTATCGCTACTTGATCCGTAAAATACTTTACGCTTAAAGAAGCGCCTGTGTCCCATAGTCCACCCAAAAGATACACCGTATTGTTATTGGGTCCTGGAAACTTAGCAACAATGGCATAATCTGTATGGTACTCATCGGGGTTTCCACTTGGGCCAAGTCTTTCAGGGGTAGGTTGTTTGATCAGAGCTTTCTTCACGATAAAGTGATTGGGATATTCGTACCCTATGCTCGAATTTTGAAAATAGGCATGAAAAAGCCCCATAGTTTTGACCATGCCCATTACGATGATGTCATTGTCTTGCAGTTCTTTGGGATTGAACCTAGACATACCCCTGATTACAAAGTCTTTATCCAAAGCAACAAAACGCTCAGTAAAACTTTTGATCCAAATTGCACTATTTCGTATTAAAAGTGCAAAAGTAGTTGGATATATCTCGATGTTTTTACGAGGATCTTCTGCTACAAATAATTCTAATTCGCCTAAAGAATTTAAGTCGGCATCCCTAATGATCCGCTCCTTGCCCAAAACTGAATCTCTTTCATGGTACACGAACAAATCTCCTAAAACCAACATGGTTGGCAATTTGCTATCGGCCAGATCTTGCCAAATACCTTGGGGTACAAATGCTTGCTTATCTTCATTGTTAAAAAGCTGAAATAGGTTCAAAATCAGCGAAAAACATAGCAAAGCGACAAGCAGCCAAAAAAACTTATACAAGCTTTTGTTAGATTTTGTAGAAGCTGCCTCGACCTTTTCTTTATCGAGTAAAAATACCTTATAACTGCCTTTGGGAATCTCCAGTCTATGGTCGTCTCCTTTGCCCTCTTGCTTGTAATATTCGGCTAGTTTTTTTCTGAGATTGTACACGTATACCCTTACCAACGTACTTTCAGATGGATCAAAATCGTGTTTACCAAAAATATCTGTGGCAATGGTCACTTCTTTCGGAATTTCTCCACTCAAGGTGCAATCCACCAAATACCTCAATAAATTCTCATAGGTTTTTGAGTTACCAAAAGACTTACTCCCAACAATCCTATCGACCGATTCCAAAAACTGTATGCGCTCCATATTTCACTAAAGTATACGCTTGCGACTATCAAACCATGTTTTTTAACTGTTAAAGAAACAGTTTTTTAACTAAATTCAATAGCAGAATATCTTTAATTTTAAAGAATCCTAAAATGCTAGCGTAAATATGAAACTACTTTACACTTTACTCTTCTTGTCTTTAATTGTATGCGGATGCCACCCCGACCTACCTGAAAACATTCAAGTAGCATACGATAGCTTGCCTGAGCAAATAGATTTTAACTACCATGTAAAACCCCTACTATCAGACAACTGTTTTGCTTGCCACGGACCAGACAAAGCCAACCAAAAAGCAAATTTACAATTGCACAAGGCTTCTTTGGCCAGCACAGGAGGGGAAAGTGGCTTACCTGCCATTAAACCGGACAGCCCCTTTAACAGTGAGTTGGTAGCACGCATTTTATCTGAAGATCAAGATATCGTGATGCCTCCGCCAGATTCACACCTTTCTCTTACAGATAGAGAAAAAGCCATCTTGATCAAATGGATAGAAGAAGGTGCCGAATACAAGCCCCATTGGTCTTTTATAAAACCTGAGAAAAAAATTATAGAAAAGGAGCAAGTAGCGGATTGGGCAAAAAATGAAATTGATTACTTTGTAGCGACCAAGCTAGAAGCAAACGGCCTAAAGCCTTCCGAAGAAGCGCAGAAAACTTCTTTGATAAGACGCGTCAGTTTCACGCTCAGAGGACTGCCACCCACTTTAGAAGAAATTGAGCAATTTGTGAATGATACCTCCAAATCTGCCTATGAAAACATGATAGACCGCTTTTTGGCATCCAATGCTTATGGAGAACGCATGGCCATGGACTGGATGGACGTGGCCCGCTATGCAGATAGCGATGGCTATTTGGATGACAAGCATCGGAATTTTTCACCTTGGCGCGATTGGGTCATTAAAGCATTCAATGAAAATATGCCTTATGACAAATTTATCACTTGGCAGTTGGCGGGAGATTTAATAGAACAACCTACACAAGAGAGCATCTTGGCCACCGCCTTTAACCGTTTGCACCGCAAAAATTCAGAAGCGGGAATTGTTTTTGAAGAGTTTAGGACCGAATACGTAGCCGATAGAGCACAGACTGTTGGCAAAGCCGTAATGGGACTTACCGTTGAGTGTGCTCGATGCCATGACCACAAGTACGACCCAATAAGCCAAAAGGACTACTACAAACTCTTTGGTTTTTTTAACAGCACGCACGAGTTGGGCACAGCGGTATACGGCCCCGGTCAAACACCCGGTCCCTCACTTTTACTGACCAAGCAAGCTGAAGACGAACTTATTACTTCCATTAAAAAAAATATTGCTGAGGAAGCAACGGAATTAAAGAGGGTGAAGAGTAAGAAAAGCAAAGCCTTTGATTCTTGGGCGGCGAATATTGATGTTGAGGAGCAACTAAAACAAAATCTTAAAAACGAACTGCATGCTGAGTATAACTTTGATGATTTCAAGGAAAAAGACCAAAAGACCAAAACCTCAAAAAATACCACAGCCAATGGCAAAGAAGCTGTACTAAAAGAGGTAACAATCACCGAAGGCCTCAAGGGCAAAGCTTTCGAAATCAATGAATTTTCGAACCTTTCTTTTCCTAAAAAGCTAGGTTGGTTCGATAGAAACGATGCATTCACCATTTCTCTGGCTGTCAATCCTGATACCATTTACGAGGAAGCAGGTCTTTTTTACCACAGTGAAAATCTGCGCCTAGGCTTAAAAGGCTACTCCGCTTTAGTAGAAGATAATTACTTGCGCTTCATCATAGCACATTCTTGGCCACAAAATTCCATTGAAGTTAGAACTGAGCAGCCGCTTAAGGTAAAAGACTGGACGCACATCACGATTACTTACGATGGTTCTAGCACTGCCTCAGGCGTTTCAATTTATTTTAATGGGGAAAAAACGGGCACTGAAGTAGTGCAAGATAACCTATACAAAAACATCATTTATGAACCTGACATCCATACCTATGGCTTCAAGGGCTTTTCCCTTGGTTTTAGAGGGAAAATCAAAGTAATGGACAGGGCAAAAATCGATGAACTCAAAATCTATGGAAGGGCACTCAATCCTTTGGAGGTTATGCTAGACCACGATGAAAACAATTTTTCAATATGGCAGGCTAGATTGGAAAAATCCTCCAAAGAACAAATGCTGAAAGACTACTACCACGCCTTTATCGACCCTGATACGCAGTCACAAAAAGCCCAACTTGAACAAGAAAGGAACAGGCTTTTTAACTTAATAGACAGCATACCGGAAATTATGGTTATGGGCGACCTTAAAAAACCACGGAAAACCTATGTGCTAGATAGGGGTATGTACAATGCGCCCACCGAAGAGGTAGCACCGGGCGTACCCGAAGCTGTGCTACCTTTTTCAGATTCCCTAGAAAATAACAGGCTTGGACTTAGCAAATGGCTGTTCCACAAGGATAATCCGCTAACGGCAAGGGTATACGTAAACCGCATTTGGCAAATGCACTTTAGTAAAGGTCTGGTAGAAACCTCAGATGATTTCGGAAATCAGGGAAAGCTGCCTTCGCATCCTGCTTTACTAGATTGGCTGGCCGTAACTTTCATGGAATCGGGTTGGGACATTAAAGCATTACACAAGACCATACTCATGTCGGCCACTTACCGGCAAAGTTCTGCGATAAAAAAGGAGCTGCTCGAATTGGACCCCGAAAATATGCTACTTGCCCGAGGGCCGAGTTTCAGAATGCCTGCTGAAATGATCAGGGACAATGCTTTGGCAATTAGTGGCCTTTTGGTAAATAAGCAAGGCGGAAAGAGCGTTTACCCCTATCAACCTGAAGGCTTGTGGGACGAAATAAGTAACAAAGTTTGGCGCTATCCTTATCTTCAAGAACCCGGTGATGGACTTTATAGAAGAAGCCTTTATACCATTTGGAAACGGACCTCTCCGCCCCCATCTATGTTAATTTTTGATGCTCCTGACAGAGGAGTATGCACTGTTAATAGGGAAGAAACCAGTACGCCTTTGCAGGCACTAGTACTGTTAAACGACCCTCAATACTTAGAAGCCGCCAGGGTCTTAGCAGAAAACCTGATAACACAGGAAAACGATACCCTTATGCAACTTAAAAAAGCATTTGGCTTGGTTACCGGCAGAATACCTGACGACACTGAAATTAAAATTATTCAGGAATTTTACGAAGAAGAAGTAGCGCGATTTAGAAAGGACAAAGAAGATGCTACCGCTTACTTGAGTATAGGTGAAACGCCAAGGAACGAGCGTCTTTCAACGGTAGAAACTGCCGCGCTTGCCACTGTCATTAACGGAATCATGAATACTTCAGAAGCATACACCTTAAAATAGATAAGATTTTACCATGGACGATATTAAGAAAAACATCAACTTTGAACTATCAAGAAGAAGGTTTTTGAAAAGTACTTCCCTAGGCTTGGGTTCTATGGCACTCTCTAGCCTTTTGGGCGGTAGTAAGGCCCATGCAAATCCGCCTTTAGACAACAGCGGCATATTAAACGGCGGGCACTTCCCAGCCAAGGCCAAAAGGGTAATCTATCTCTTTCAAAGCGGTGGCCCCTCTCAAATAGAAACTTTTGATTATAAGCCAGCCTTAAAAAAGTGGCATGGTAAAGAAATCCCTGACTCTATTAAAAAAACGCAGAGAAACTCGGGCATGGTAGCAGGGCAAAGCTCCTTCCCTTTGGTCAATTCTATTTACAACTTTAAGCAATACGGGCAATCTGGCGCTTGGGTCAGTGAGATCTTTCCCTACACCGCTCAAGTAGTCGATGACCTTTGTATAGTAAAATCGGTGTATACCGAAGCCATTAATCACGAACCGGCGGTAATGTTCCTACAGACAGGTTCTCAACAAAGTGGCCGACCATCTATTGGCTCTTGGGTAAGCTATGGTCTGGGCACCGACAATGAAGACCTGCCCAACTTTGTGGTATTGATCAGCAAAGGTGGCGGTGCCCAACCGCTCAGTTCTGCGGCTTGGGGGAATGGCTTTCTACCTTCTCACCACCAAGGTGTGCAGTTTAGAGCTGGTAAAGATCCGGTTCTTTACCTCAACAATCCTTATGGCGTACATAAAAATGATAGGCGCCGTGCGCTAAATTACATCGCTGACTTGAACAGGCATCAATTAGATTTGTGGGGCGATCCAGAGATTGCTTCCCGCATTAACCAATACGAAATGGCCTTTAAGATGCAATCTTCTGTGCCTGATGCAGTAAACCTCAAAGAAGAACCCGATTATATTTACGAACTTTATGGAGAAGAGGCCAAGATACCGGGTACTTACGCTTACAACTGCCTTTTGGCAAGGCGACTGGTAGAAAAGGATGTGAAGTTTGTTCAATTGTACCACATGGGCTGGGACCAACATGGCAACCTGCCGAACGGAATTAAAAAACAGGCCTTAGGCACCGATCAAGCCAATGCTGCCCTGATTACCGACCTCAAACAAAGAGGGCTTCTTGAAGATACGCTCGTTGTTTGGGGAGGTGAATTTGGTCGCACCAGTTTTTCTCAGGGCAGATTGACTAAGAACAACTATGGCAGGGACCACCATCCGGGGTGCTTTACTATGTGGATGGCAGGCGCAGGCGTAAAAGCAGGAACCGTTTACGGAGAAACCGACGAGTTTAGCTACAATGTAGCCGCAAATGGCGTACACGTACACGATTTTCAGGCAACACTCATGCATCTTATGGGCGTAGACCATGAACGCCTTACCTTTAAGTACCAAGGCAGGCGGTTCAGGCTTACTGATGTACATGGGCATGTAGTAAAAGATATTTTGGCATAATTAACTCAAAAATTATTTCTTAATACAGTTAAATCTATCGTGTTTTCGCCGGGTGTGAGTCTAATACTGCCAAACCGTAAGTCTACCTTTTTAGCGTTCAGATATACAGTAGCACCACTGATTTGGCTAGGAACAAATTCAGCAAAAATACCCGGTGGCAAGTCAATTTCATATTGCATTTTTCGTGCACTTACCTTTTTGTAGGTCCCTTTTATTTGCCCCTTAATGCTTGGTATTGTGATTTCACTTTCTTCAAGATCACCCATCTGCGGTTTTATTTGAATCAACTCAAACCCCGGTTCTAAAGGCTTTACTCCCCACAAACCCCGAGGTATGATGTTGGCAGGCACTGCCCCCCAAGCGTGGTTCCAATCGGCATTGGGTTTGTATTTCATATCCCAAGCTTCCATGGCCATAGTAGCGCCAACCTTGATCATATTGTACCAACTGCGGTCGTGTTGGGCAGTCATCAACTCCAAAGCATAATCAGCTGCACCTGCATTGTAAAGTGCCTCCATTAAATATTGAGAGCCATAAACACTGCAAGCCATTCCTCTAGATTTAATAAAACTGAGTACAGAATCTTTATAAATATCAGGAACGATACCGAATGCCATTGCCATCATGTTGGCATGTAGGGAGGCGTGTTCTGTTCCTTCTCCATCTACATAAACCCCGCGTTCTTTATCCAATAATTTTTGGTTGATGGCCAATTTTACCTGAGCGGCTTTTAGTGCGAACTCCATGGCCTCAAAGGGCTTGTCCAAAGCCTTGGCAAAGTGCTCCATGATTTTCAGGTTTTCATAATAAAAACAGTTGACCACGGTATTGATAGGTTTGAAAACATAGCCATCCCGCTCGCCTTCTGCTGTGGCCAATTGCCAGCCAGTATCTTTTTGGGCAGGTGGCCAGTCTATGATATCCCTTAATCTGGCAGTAGTATCTGCAAAGCCCAACTTTTGCATAAATTCACCTGTTAACTTGGGTGATTTTGTACTGATCAAGCCATCTTCTCGATCTAAACCCATTAAGGTTTTGTACTTGAGTTCTTCGTAGTAGTGCGCTACTAGATCTAAGTTACCCGTGTACATATAATCTTGGTAGAACATGAGTGCCATGTGTTGCTGCCACTCGGTAGGCCAGGTGGGCTGCTCCATAAAATACTCTATGGTGGCCCTAGCCATGGCATACTCCTTATCCACCGAGTAATGTCCCAATTGCTGTATGTAGGCATCTGCTTCGTAAGGGATACGCTCGCGGTCGCCATCCACATATAAGCCTGAAAAAGTAGTGGCTTTCATGGTGTACTTGCACATCTCCCAAACTTGGTTCAATATGGGATCTGATGATGTGAAAGAGCTTGCCGCTTCATCAAAATAGGTATGATAGGCCAATTGTGTTACATCAGCTGCTTTGATAGCTTGTTTGGCATTCAGGATCTCTACATAGCGAAAGGGTATCACCACAGGAAAAGAATCTGGCAAGGCCACGGCCCTTTCGTTGGTGTTCCTTTTATCTGGAGGAAGTGAAAGTATATATTCTGTTTTTTCGGGGCTAACATTTAATGTCACTTCTTGGAAACGGACGTGTCCGGGCGGGTTGCTATCAATGGTATCATTTTCCATCCTCTCTCCCAACCTAATGATCAAACTGTCTTTTTTATCGGTCTTGTAATTAAGTTTTAAAGTACCAAAGGCATCTTTGCTAAAATCCGTAAAATAAGCCTCTTCTCTTTTCTCAAATATGGATGGCTTAAGGCTGTCTATCACAAAAAAGTTGGGCGTCGTAAGCAAACTGTCTAGTTCTCCAATAGAGAATTTTTGGTGGGCAGAATAAGCCGTTTTACGATTCAAATTATCCCAAATCCTGACCTTCCAAAAGAAAGACTGCCCACTTTCTAAAGCTTTACCTGCATATTCAATATTGGTAGAATTGTCGGAAACTACTCGCTTGGTATCCCACATATTGCCAACATTATTTTGGATATTTTCTTCTGAAGAAGCCACCAAGATATGGTAAGCCACCTGTTCTTTTACTTTGGCAGGAATTTGCCAGCTAAACTCGGGGGTGGCATCTTTGATCTCCACTTTCTCTGGTTGCCGAATATATTCTACCATTAAATCTTGCGGCGGTGCTGAGTAAGGATCTGCGTTTTTCACTATCAACTCGTCGCACTTGCGGCGCAATGCACTCAGTACTTCTTGATATTGAGCTTCTTTGGCTAAGTTCTCTTTTTCTTGTGGGTCATTTTTAAGATGATACAGTTCTTCTATGGACTTATCTTCTCGATATCTTAGGTACTTCCAATCTTTTGTGCGTACTCCTTCGCTTGGTGGAATATTTTCAAAATACCATAAATGCTCAACCAAAACCGTATCTCTATTCAGACTGCTAACTTCTTTTCCGATGAGTGGCAGTAGGCTTTTCCCTTGGTAACTTTCCGGAACGGACAGCCCGGCGGCATCTAGCATGGTAGCGGGCACATCAATATTCAAGGCCATTTCCTCAATAGTGGTCTTGCCTTTTTTTCTTGGATCGTAAATTATAAGAGGAACTCTAATAGAATTATCGTACATCAACCACTTACCTGCCAGTTGGCGTTCGCCTAAAAAATAACCATTATCGCCCATAAGTATAATAATGGTATTCTTATCAATCCCTTTTGCTTTGAGTTTTGCCCTTATTTTTCCCAATTCTCTATCAATGCCGGCTATCATGCGGTAATAGCCTTTTACACTGTGCTGGTATTTTTCTGGGGTATCGTAACGCCAATACCACCTCGTTCTGTTAAAACCGTTTCTTACTGATTCGGGCAAAGCATTAAAATAATTATCTCCTGCCAATAAAGGCCCGGGCATGTCTTCTTTTTGATGAAGCTTGTCCGATTCAGCTTGCCAAAAATATTGTAATTCTGCATTATCGTGGGCATGAGGAGCGCTAAAACTCAGCGAAAGGCAAAAGGGTTCGCTATTGGTCCTGTTATCTAAAAAATCAAGGGCTTGCTGACCTGTGTACCTGGTCAAGTGTACGGTGTCTTCGCCAAGCGTTTTATAAAAATAACCTCGCTTATCCCCAAATCGCCCATTTCTGTCGTAGCTATCAAACTCATCAAATAAAGCTGCTGTATTTTCATATTGCACGCCGTACTTCCCAAAAAAACCTGTATAATAACCTGCTTCTTTGAGTAATTTGGGATATGCCTTATCCATGTAAACCTCTCCAATTGGCCCGGTTTGGAAAGTGAAGCCATGCATCCTTTCATACAACCCGGTTAGAATACTTGCCCTGCTAGCTGCGCAGATAGGCGTAGTTACCAAGGCATTTTTAAAGTAATAACCTTGCTTAGCGAGCCTATCCATTTCTGGGGTTTGTATGATGTTGTTTCCTGCGTAGCCTAAAGCATCCCATCTTTGATCATCGGTGAGGATAAAAATAATATTTGGCTTTTGACTGTTGTTGCCCCTTTGGGCAAAAAGTGATGTTGATAATAAGGTGGTAAATAGAATAAAAAATAGCTTCATGTTAGTTGGGTTCATTGGGATTTTAAGAATTATTAAAATACGTAAAATCATTTACTTTTTAGCCAAACCTCGGGTAAAAGTAGAAATAGGAGGTGCCAAGCAGGAATTATCAAAAATTGGCGGCAAGAATTTGCTTTTACATAGGGATTTTGGATAAAAACAAAAAAGCCCTTATCCACTACGGATAAGGGCTTTAACGAGTATTATTATGTTTTTTTCTAAGCATTATCAATATAGCACCAAAAAGTCCTCATGTAAAGTAGATGTAATGAATTATTACATTTGTTAACAAATTAGATTTTTTGAGAGATTAAATATCTATTTTTAGTAGAAATATTGAAATAACATGTCTAAAAGTTATAACTCTAGAATCTGATTTTTTGCCAATAATTTCTCTTTCAATATTTCAAAGTTTACATCTTGTACGCCAACTTTTCTTTCCAAAGCCAAAGTAGCTGCACTCCCTAAAGACTGCCCCAAGACCATGAATGTCCATTCTAACCTTATCGCCCCAAAAGCTATATGGCTAGATGAAGGGCAGGTCGGTGTCATTAGATTGGTACATTCTTCTTTTTTTGGAACTAATGATTGGTAGCTGATTGAAAAGGGCTTCCAATCGTTGCCTCCGAATACAAAACCCTCATTGTACACTGCGTCATCTTTTATGATCCTTCTTACATGATGCACATCGGGCGGCCAATAAGCTACTCCCACAGGCTGCGGGACTTTAATTAAAGTATCTTTCCGGGTGTGATGCTCGGTCATTACATAATCAGATACCATTCTGCGGCCATCTCTAATGTAAATCATGCGGGGCCAGCCTTGGTTATCGGTAAATTCGTCTTTGGTGGTACCCCATTGCTGCCAGACATTTCTAGTTTTTTCATTTACAGCGGTATCATTGGCCAAAAACCAAAATAGGCCTTGTGTAAAATCTAGATGATACTGATAAATTTCTTCTCGCTTTTTGTAATCTCCCTCAGGATATTCATGGCTAAACCCATACAAATTATGAGACAAATCGTGCCAAGCACCCAAGTCTGTTTTTTGGTTGGGTATGGAATAGTATGGTTCGTACAACTTTCCTCCAGCAGCTTGATAGCGAAGGTAAATCTCATACCATTCTCTGTTATAGTTTTTAGGTTTGGTAAACGGAACTCGGTTGAGGCTATCTTTAGTTAGGCATGCCCTAAAACAAAATGCCTGTATGCGATGGTCTCCCTCTCCTGCTTTTTCAGGTTGGTGATACTCATGCTGCACTGTATGGATGACACCGCTAATGCTATCGCCTGGGGTTTTGTATGGATCGATGTTGACCTCGAAATTACGATAATTATTTTCTGCCCTTATCCCATTT
>CAKZMZ010000376.1 GCA_937129345.1 uncultured Thalassovita sp.
GCATGTATTTACCAAGAGTTGGATTTCCCCGCCACAAATTTTGGAGGAGGCAAATTAGACCTTAACAGAAAAGACAGCACCTTTATGAATCATGAAGGTGTGTATTTTGAGAATTTTGGTAGAGATTACTCTTCCTAGTCTTAGCTTCTCGTTAAAACTTTTTATTCAATAGCCGAAGTAAATACTACCAATAAGGAGGACAAATTGTAAAATAAAGCCTTTTTGAATGAAAAAACCGCTTTTAAATAAACAGAAGTGTATATTTAAGAGTGGTTTTCTCCTGATGGATATTCAATGTTTTGCTACTTAGTAAATCGAGAGCTAGCCCAAGGTTGGTTACTCTTAAAGTTCAGCTACTGAATAGCCATAAACCACTAGGTATTTTTAACGAAACAAACTTAAGGAAATGAAAAAAACATTAATTGCTATTCTCATCGCCATACCAATGGCTTCATTCTCACAGAGCAATCTAGATGACAAGATGGTTGGTACTCATTTACTCTCTTTACAATGGATTTCATGGGAATATTTTGGCGACGCCATGATCACATCCACCGATACGGAAAACGTATATGAAATTGATGGAACTCAAAAGAGTACAGAAAATTCAGATTATCTGAAAATAAAGGGGACCTTAACTGCAATGAATGAAAAGCATTTGGTTTTCAACGGGACAATCGAAACCTCTGTAGACCATATAAATGGTGGACAACCTTGCAACAGAGAGGGAGAATTCAATTTTAAGGCCACTGGTCAAAGAAAATATTGGAGGCTTCAAGAAATGGACAATCCTTGTGATGGGGTGGCCGATTATGTTGACATATTTTTTGGGAAAAGATAATAAAACCCCCACTTTTTATTGAAATAAGCAAACAAACAGCTCTCCCTAGTCTTAGCATCTCGCTAAGACTTTTTAGTTAAAGGTCGGGGCGAGATGCTGCCTAACAGTGGTTCAGGTGATGCAAATTACTCAATAAAGACAGCTATATTTGCAGTTAATCAATTTCAACGGGAAGGTAATTTATTAACACTATGAGAACTCCAATGATCACCCCAGAGGGCATGGAAAAACTAAAAAAAGAAGTCGAACATCTTTGGCGTGTGGAACGCCCTGATGTTACCAGTAAAGTACAATGGGCCGCCAGTTTGGGGGATCGGTCAGAAAATGCCGATTATCACTACAATAAAAAACGCCTTAGAGAAATTGACAGACGCATTCGCTATTTAAGAAAATGTATTGATGATTTTAAGGTTGTCCGTTACCACCCGCACCAAGAAGGAAAAGTAATGTTTGGCTGTTGGGTAGAAATTGAAAATAATAGGGGTTTAAAAAAACGATTGCGCATTGTAGGTTACGAAGAACTCATTGGAATGAAAGATTACATCTCCATAGACTCACCCGTTGCTCAAGCTTTGCTCAATAAAAAAGAAGGCGATGAAGTAGTAGTAAAAACAGAAGCCGCCACTTTAACATGGAAAATCCATAAGATAGAGTATGAGAAGTAGGGAGCGTTCTTTACCTCTAAAATGTCTGAAACGCAGATTTAGGGATGATGGGATGAATAAGATTACCTGTTTTGATATTATTCCTTTCCGAAAAATCCAGAAATCCATTAAATTAATTAACCTTCTCCTCTCATAGAAGATGTTTCGTACAATGCATATTGGGACACCACTCCTTTCCGCGTAATCCAGAAATCCATTAAATCTGCGTTCAAAAACTCCACTTCAACCTAGTAAAGATAGCGCTACCAGCATTGCCAAATTGGGAGTCCTCTCCCCCACCAAAAAACTGACCGGTGAGTAAAAAGCCAAGGTTATCGCCCAAAGAAACATCAAAGGAAGGCCCCCAAAAGTAAGAGCCATCATTGGGGCTATAAATACCAGCCAAACCACTCCTAATAAGCGGGGTAATTGGATAATTGACTTGGCTAAAAAAACTGAATTTGGCCAAGGTCAGGTTTCGAGTAGTGAGCTGCCCAAAAAAATCAAATGCTCCAGGGTTTTCTGTGGCTCCAGCACTATTGAAAATAGTCTCTACTTGCCAGTTGAGTTGGTTTTTAAAAGTATAATCAATGGCTAGGGTAGCTACTAAGGCAGCTTGCAAATCAAATTCATCTTTTCTTGGATATAAGTAAGTCATCTCCCCTTTAAAGCCTGCTGTACCCAATTGCCCTGACCAGCCCAAGCCCAGCATCCAATCTTGGGCAATTTTTCCCGCCATAAACTGGAAATCATAACTCCACTTATTAAACTGATACTTGGCCGCAATTCGACTGTTTGCAAGGCTATCGGCAAAGGCAACAGCAATCTCTGCCGAAGAAGTTACCCCTGTGTAATAGCGCACCAAAGCGGCATCAGAGCCGGGGCGTTCTTCATAATCAAAATCAAAGAAGGAATAGGCATTAAATACATCATTTGGGTTCCACACAAAAGTTTGCCCCCAATTGATACGCTGCCTGCCCAAGCGCACTTCCCAATTGCCAGACATGTACTCCACAAAAGCACGGTCAATATTTACATGCAAGAAGAAAGAACGCTGCTCAATCGGTATCCAAGACATATCTACCAAACCAAAGTCTCGACCTAAAATATCGGGATAAGGCGGAAAGTTTTTCACCGTTTCGCCATAAAATAAGCGGTTACGTACCCCTAATGAAAACCTCAATTTATCATTAGGGTAATAATTAAAGTTTAAGCGATTATGGATGATGTTATCTAAAAACCAGTCTTCTTTTACATCTTGAAACTGCACCAACTGCAAGCTCTTCAAGTAGCCTGATGCCACCAGTTTAGAAGGTTTTTCTTCTTGGGCATAACTTGTTAGGCAGCTCAAGCAAGCTAGGAGTAGAACAAGAAATATTTTTTTTAGTACCATGGATACTATGTTTTTTAATTCTTTGACTGATGAAACGTCATGGCAAATAGAAGCATGGGAAAGTGTAAAAGCATGAATCGGACCGCCGATGCGGCAATCTGTTGGCAAATAGCTTACAGATTACTTCTTCGCTATCGCTCATCGTAATGACGGCAAAACATTAACACGTCATAAGCAGCGATAGCGAAGCCATCTGTATCTTATTTGCCAGTCGGTAACAGATTGCCGTTCCACGATGCATCAGGCTACGCCTTCAATGACATCGGTATTGGGTAACCTCTGACTCACACCTCAACCACCTTTCCCTCCTCCTCTACAGAAAAAATCTTTACTTTTTCTTTTTTACCCCTCAACAATTCTTCGCCCATAGATTCAATACGAATGCCTTTGGCATCTCTGAGCGCTTCTTCTAAGCTTTCAGCAATGAGTACCTGTTTGCCATATTCGTTGCATTTGCCTTGTACTCTAGCCGCGGTATTGAGTACGTCGCCGTGGTAGGCAATCTCCCGTTTAATCTCCCCTACTTCAGCCACGGTTACTGTTCCCATTTCCATACCTGCTTTAAACTCGGGCTGTACTTGGTATTTATTCATAAAGTAGGATTTTCTATCGAGCAAGCGTTGGCAGTATTTAAAGTAAAATTGTATACAATTGAGTTTATCTAATCCGTCTTTCACTTTCCATGTAAGTACCACTTCATCGCCTACATACTGGTAAATTTCAGCTTTATGGGCAATTACAATATCGGTGAGTTCGTGAAAACAGTCTTGGATGAGTCGGCTGTACAGATTATGCCCCATGCGCTCGGCAATGCTGGTAGAACCTTTTAAATCCAAAAACATAAAAATCCGCAACTCGTCTTTGGGTTTGTGGTAAGTTCCAATCACCATTTTCCACATAGCGCCCATTCCAAATTTCTTGTTTACTTGTAGTAAGAAATTCGTAAAAATCACCAAAATGCCCATGAACAATAAGCCTATGGTAAAGACCTCAGGAGAAAACATATCAGCTATTTGCTGCCAGGTTTTTCCATCAAAAGCCCCTAGTAAATAGTACAAGAAAGTGCTAAAGCTCCCTGTAAAAAGAAAAGCAAGCAAATACAAAAAACTTCTAAACAAGATCATCCTGCCGAAAGAAAGGCGCCGAAAGAAACGGAAGTCTGAAATGCGATTGATCAGAGCGAAGAGTGTCCCGAAAATAAAGCCAAAGATGGTATTCTCGAAATAAGCAAACCATGAACTCGCGTATTCTTCCCATTCTCCCAAGCATAGGTAATCTTCAACCCCAATGTAAAATAAGGTACCCATGTTCATGAATACTATCCATAGTAACACCAAGAAAAGCCATTCTTCAAAGAATATTTTCAGTTTTACGTTCATGGGTTGGTAATTAGATTTTGGTTTTTAGAAATTCAGCCCATGACTTAAGTCGCAGAACGCAGTTCGTGGCTTTAAGGCATGGCCTATCGGTCTAATATCATTGAGCCATTTCCTGCTCTACTTGAATATCCTCGGCCACTTTGCCATCTACAATGCTAACTACACGTCTCGCCTTATCAATCACCCTTTGGTCATGGGTAGAAAAGATAAAGGTCATGTTTTCCTCCTTATTCAACACTTGCATCATTTCAAGCAAATCAGAAGTAGATACGGAGTCGAGATTGGCAGTAGGTTCGTCTGCTAAAATGAACTTGGGTTTGGATGCCAAGGCACGTGCCACGGCCACGCGCTGTTGTTGCCCACCAGAAAGATTAGAGGGTCTATTGTCCATACGGTCGCCTAAGCCTACCTCTCTGAGGAGTTCCTCTGCCCGCTTTTTAAATTCTTCCTTTTTCCTGCCCTGTAGCTGCATGATAAATTCTACATTTTCACGAGCAGTCAGCACAGGCAAAAGAGAATAATCTTGAAAGACAAAGCCAATATTTTTCAATCTAAAATCAATCAACTTTTTAGGCGACAAGGTAGAAACATCCACCCCATTGATAATGACCGTACCTTCCGTGGGACTATCGAGGCCACCAATCATATTAAGCAAGGTAGATTTACCCGAACCTGAAGGCCCCACTATGGCCGTAAATTCTCCTTCAGTAATTTCTAAATCTATTCCATTTAATGCATGCACAGGTACTTTCTTGGGGTTGTAAATCTTATGTAGCCCTTTTATTTGGATGATGCTCATTTTTATTTTATTTAAATTTCGACTGATTTATTAATCCTAGTAAGGGTTTTGAACCCTTACTAGGGTTACAGTATTATATTAATTATTCAGCCCATGCAGTGCTTCTGCTGGATTAAGTGACAAAGCTTTTCTAGCAGGATAAATGGAAGCTAGTAAAGCCGTTATCAAGACCATAAACATCAGTATGATGTAGAATCCTGCAGAAAGTGTCGGATAGATTACATCAGACACGCCCCAAGAGGCCAAGCCTTCTGCAAACATAGAAAGGCTGATGCCTTCTTGTGAAGTCCATTTGATCAAGGCAATGCCAACAAGCACACCTATTAAAGACCCTGAAACAGAAAGGAATACGGTTTCAATCACAATCATACTAAAGATGCGTAACTTGTTCATACCCACTGCCATGAGCACACCTATTTCCTTTACCCGTTCAAATACCGACATGAGCATGGTATTGAGAATACCAAAAGCCAAGGCAACAAGAATGATGGCCAAGAAAAGGACATTCGTTTGTACAGTAGCATCGCTGAGATAAGCCAGCTCGGGTAGTACTTCCTTCCAGTCTTCTATTTTTACAGATTCACCTAGTTCCTTTTGGAGTTCTTCTTTTATGATGGGTACTTGCTCTAAATCGTTCAAGACCAAAGCAATTTCATGTACTTCTGCTGGCAGTTGCAACAAATCTTGTAAAGCTTTTTTAGGGATGAATACCTGTGTCTCATCAAACGCGGTGGAGGTTGTCTTAAAAATACCCGATACCCTAAAGGCTGCACCTACGATCTCGCCTTCTGAGTCTTGCAAAGTTACCACCAGTTTAGAACGTAGTTTTACTTCCAGTTTTTCAGCCGTTTTCTGGCTGATTAAGATGGGTTTTCTACTATCGCCTTCAAAGTAATCGCCTTCAATCATATTTTGCCAAATGGCCGTTACCTGCTTTTCCTTTTCAGGATTGATTCCATTCAGTTGTACCCCCACACTGCCCCTAGAGGAGGCCAACATGCCACCAGCCACCGTTCTACTAGAAAATCCTTTAATAGCTGGGTTATCTTCTAAGATTTTCTCTATTTCCGCTTTATTATTTAAGTGTAGTTTAATGTCTTTATTGACGGAGAATTCAGGATGATGCAGCTGAATGTGCGAAGTTTGGTTTTCAATTGCTGTTCGCATCTTTTGCTCAGTCATACCGTTCATGAGTGCTACGGAAAAAATACCTGCGGTCAGACCTAAGGCCACTGCTATTATTATAACCAAACTTCGGGTCGGGTTTCGCCAAATATTTCTCCAAGATATTGCTGTTATCATTTTATGTTCTTTTTATTTATCGTTACTGATTGAATCTTCGCTGACCGCGTCATGCTGACCGCGTCATGCTGACCGCGTCATGCTGACCGCGTCATTGCGAAGGCGAAGCCTGAAGCAATCTGTTAGCGACATACCAGTAGGCGGTAGATTGCTTCAGCACTCCGTGCTTCGCAATGACGTGTGTAATTCATTTCTTTGATTCCACTGGTTTTAGCCACCATAATCGCAAATAAGGATAAGTCAAACACAGCATTACTATTACCAAAATGGCCAACCCTTGTGTATAGAAAATCGAGATATCCAAGGAAAAAGGAATGATAGGCTCAAAGCCCATTTCCTCTATGCCTTTGGCAGCACTTCCCGTTAGTGGTATCGGATGCTCATACATGTATAGCAATAAAGGTACACCTGCCATAAAAGATACCAGCAAACCTAAAATGCCAATCAAAAGTGTTTCAATAAATACCAGTCCCGCCAATCTTAATTTTTGCATCCCAATAGATATGAGTACACCAAACTCACGAAGTCGCTCCATAGTCATCATCATGATGGTACCGAAAATCCCAAAGGCAATAACCATATACAAAATGCCCAACATAATCACACCTCCTGCATTATCTGACTGTATCAACTGCACCAATTCTGGCTGGAGCTCTTCCCAATCCATGATTTCATAGCGTTCTCCAAAATCTTCTTTTAAGCGGGCTGTAGTCTTTTTTACCGCGTCGTAGCTATCGAGTACCAAGGCCATAGAGGTAAGCTTATTTGGTGAGCCATTGTAGTATTGGCAGGTCTTTAGGGGCATGTACACAGTGTTGTTGTTCATTTGTGGGTTTACCAGTTTGATAATGCCTGCAATAGGATATTTCCCAACTGCATTGGTACCGTGGTAGCCCTGCCCCAAAAGGATGAGCGTATCATTTACGCCCAACCTAAGATAGTTTCCTAAGCCTTCAGAAATGAGAATACCCTCTTTATCAGCTTCAAAGAATTCTCCTGCCACTAATTTTTCTGAGAGCTTGGTCATGTGGTCCTCGCGCTCTGGATCAGTGCCAATTACCGCTACCCCTTTCGAAAGTGTTTCTGTAGCTGCCAAGGCAAAGGTTTCCAAGCGAGGGATTACATAGTTTACAGATGGCAAGTTCTCTATGCTATCTTGTATAGACTGCGAATGCTCAAGCAGTTTATTGATGGATTTATTCTCCCAATAACCCAGCTCATGAATTTGGATGTAGCCTGAATAGGATTCCACACTATTCTTGATCATGTTGCCATAAGAGCCCAACTGCATAGAGCGCATAAACAGGGCAAGCAACACGGCAAAAAAGATGGACGAAAGCGTAATGATAGTCCTCCGTTTATTCCGCCAAATATTTCGCCAAGCAAGAATGAATATTGTTTTCATGTGTGTTTTTTATGTGTAGCCCACGACTTAAGTCGTGGGTAATGTTTTTATTGGTATTGGGTCTCCCAAAGGCTTTCACCCAGAGACTTTCACCCCGAGACTTTCACCCCGAGACTTTCAGCTATTTGCTTTTTCAAGTGTCGTAGGAAAACCCTACAACTAGAGAGTGACCATTCACCATTAATAATTATCACCTAACTCTCCGCATATTTTGTAAAGAGAAAAAGCTTTCAGAGATATTGATATCGAAGTCAATATCTTCATAAGTAATGACTGTCTTATGCCCTTCTTCATCTACAGGCCGCATTTCCAAACGGGTTAAAATTTCCCTATCATCCATCGTAGCTGGATCATAAGCCTGCATCTCATTCACCAAGTATTCATCTTCATCATAATAAGCCGCCTTTACCTGATGAAATTCCTCTTTGCTGATCCATAATTCTATCTTGCCCCAAACAACCGGTGCATCGGGCTTCGGCATCAATTTAATTTTGTAGCAGTCGAAACCACTTACTTCCTCCTCTGCCTCTAAAGTATGGTTGTAGTCTTCCACAATGGAAGATTGTTTTAGCAAATCGTCATTGGTAAAATCGGAGCCCATCCACGATTGGGACATCATGGAAGGTGAAATTTTGATGGTACGCTCTATAGAAGGCATCCAGTTCCATAGTTCCTTTTCTCGCATAAGTGAAACCGTACCTTTATCTTTTGCTGGAGCAGTGACCAATACCAAGGAATAGTCCTGCCCTTTTGACCAACTTTTTAGGCTCATGCTTCGCTCCCAGTCAGGCCTTACTATGCGCATGCTCATAGTGGCTTTATTAGAATTGCCCCGAAGCTTCTCATCTGATTTCTTTACTATGGCTTTGGCATCCATTTCTTGCGCCCATAATAAATAGGGAAATAAAAGAAGTATGCTTACTAGGGTGATGGTTTTATATAGTTTCATCGTTTTATATTTATTGACTGACCGTTCAGTTAATATTGCGTAAAAATTTTAGCCTATGCTTTTCAATACATGGCTAATTAAAAGATTTTTCTATTTTATCTGTATGATTTTTATCATGTTACACCTTCTGGGAAAAGCAGCGAATTAATAATAAAGTCAGCTATTTTATCTATCGGATAATCCTTTTTCACAAATAGGTAATGTAGTCCCACCCCATCCATCATAGCACCAATGGCATAGGCCCGTTCCTCCGCATCAGGGATATTACAAGACTTAAAAAGTTCTATCATCATGCTAAACATTCCATCTACCAAGGGTTCAAAAATTTTCCGCATGGTATCCGAAGCATGCATTTGGGTAAGTAACGAGGCGTACAAAGCCCAAAATTCTCGATCTTTTTGCATAGACTCAAATGTGTGGTACACCAAAGCCTCAAGTTGCTCCCTAGGTGTGGATGCTTTAACTGCTGCCTCTGTAAAAAGCTTTTCAATATCAGACAGTCCTTTTTGGATGACAGAAAGCAACAACTCTTCTTTACTTTTAAAATAGTGGTACAAAGCTCCCTTGGCCATTCCCGCTTCTTTTGCGATCATACTGATTGAAGTATTCTGATAACCCTTCTCTGCAAACAATCTCATAGAAACATTTACCAAGTGCTCCTTGCTCTTTTCTCTAATTTCCTGAAATTGTTCTGGTGTTTTGGGAGACATTTT
>CAKZMZ010000377.1 GCA_937129345.1 uncultured Thalassovita sp.
TAGTCCGAGGCCTTTAGAACGTTTAACCTCTATACTTTAATACTCTTACCCTTTGTACCCCGTGGAATGCTGCGAAGCAGCAGCGCAAAGCGCTATTCTACAGGGTGAACATAGGGTAGGCATGCGGGTGGGCGCGATTTTATATAACGCTAGCAAGGGTTTCAAACCCTTGTTAGCGTTTTTTATAAAGCCTTTAACCATCCGCCCACTTGTTTGCCAATTTTATCAATTTGCTTGGCTATGTGTTGGTAACGGGTAGAGGGGTAGTAGCCCATTTCGTAACCAAGGCGCACAAAGTGCCTGAGCTTTTCTAGAGTAATATTTACCTTTAATAGCAAAGGCTTTTTAAGGTGTTTTTGGGTATAAATTGCCTCAATGAGCAGCTCAAGAACATCGCTGGCCTGTTGTTGTATGCGGTCGCCCAATAAAAATTTTTGGTCGCGGGGCATTTTTTTTAATACTATTATCAAGTATTTTAACAGTTCATAAGCATCGTTTACAATCGGTTCGGGGGCAGCCATGGCAAAAACATTTAAAAATTTATACAATCAGATATGTTCATTTGAAAATCTCTTATTGGCAGCTAAAAAAGCCCAAAAAGGAAAACGTAGCAAACCTTACGTAGCACGTTTTAACCTAAAGTTAGAGTATTACCTGTTTCAGATACAGCAAGAACTGCAAGCGGGTACATATACGCCAGGATCGTACCACGCATTCCACATACATGATCCCAAAAAAAGGCTTATCAGTGCCGCACCTTACAGAGATAGGGTGGTGCATCATGCTTTGTGCAATATCATAGAGCCTATTTTTGACCAAGCCTTTATTACCGATACTTATGCCAATCGTAAAGGCAAAGGCATACATGCAGCCATAGCGCGTTACCAGCATTATGCTAAAAAGTATCCTTATGTGCTAAAAGCCGACATCCGTAAGTATTTCCCCAGTATAGACCATGCTATTTTAAAAGAGGAGATACGCTGGAAGATTGCCTGCCCCAAAACCCTACATTTAATCGATACCATTATAGATGGCAGTAACCCACAAGAAGGGCTACTTACCTATTTTAAAGGCGATAATTTATTCACACTACAAAGCAGAAGAAAAGGCTTGCCCATTGGCAACCTTACTAGTCAGTTGTGGGCCAACGTGTATCTTGCCCGTTTCGACCATTGGGTAGAGCATACATTAAAAGCGCCCGGTTATATCCGTTATGTAGATGATTTTGTGCTCTTCCATCCAGAAAAAGAAGTGCTCAAATATTACAAGACCAAAATAGAAGAAAAGCTGGAGGGTCTTAGGTTGCGAATACATCCGACAAAATCCACTATTTACCCAACCAGTAAAGGTGTTCCCTTTTTAGGTTTTAGGGTTTATCCTTTTCATCGAACATTGCTCAAACAAAACTATAAGCGGTACAGGCGTAACATTAAAAGAAAGTTAGAAAATTATAAAATTGGAAAAGAAAGTGCAAAAGGATTGGAAAGTAGCATCAATAGTTGGTTATTAGGCCATGCGGCATTTGGGCAAAATTATTTTCAAAAACAGCAGATTATTCAAGATATTTATAATTCAGGGGTAAATCTGGTAAAAAGTGAACGTTCTTCGTGGCGGCTCTTGGAACAACAACAATAACAATAGCCGCGTTGCTAACCGCAATAGGAACAATCCTAACAATCGGAACAACAACAACGGTTTTCGAGTTGTTCGGGACTCGTAGTCCGATGCCTTTACCTGTCAGAATCAGTAAGCCCAATGAAATCTTACTGAGCGTACACCAAAAGGCCTGAGGTTTATCCTGTACTGGACTATTTCCAGACAAATTACTTTGTAAAAACACACAGCAAGTACTTTATGGAAAGCTGTGTGTTTTGTTCACTTAAAATTTGCAATAAGTTTTAAATATCTGCTTATCGAGAACTTCCTTTCAAGGCTTATCCATACTTCAGTTTATATACGGAGCAAGAAACCAAAGCCAGCTTTATTTTGTATATTTGAAATAGGCTAAATTTTTAAACTATGGAAAAAAATAAACCATTAAGTAACCTGCAATTAGAGCTGCTTAAAGTATTTAAGTATGATTTGTCAGAGCAGCAATTGAGAGAAGTGCAGCAAATGTTGGCTCAATATTTTGCAGATAAGGCGACCGAAGAGATAGACAAGCTTTTCGAAGAAGAAAGCTGGGGAGAGGAAAAGATAGAAGCATGGAGTAAAGAACACATGAGGACAAAGTATACCTGAAAGGAATTGCTATGAAAGTAGTCGCTATGAAAGTAGTCGTAGATACAAACGTCTTACTAATATCCTTACCTAAAATCTCAAAATACCGCCCTATATTCAATGGTCTACTTCAATCAGTATATACTTTAGCAATCAGTACAGAAATCCTTAACGAGTATGTTGAGATTATCTCACAAAAAACCAAACCCATAATTGCAGATAATATAGGAGGCCTGCTTACCCAATTAAGCAATGTTGAAAAAACAGAAGTATCCTACAGATGGAATCTGATTATAGAAGATGTGGATGATAACAAATTTGTAGATTGTGCCATAGCTGCCCAAGCTGATTACATTGTTACCAATGATAAGCATTTCAACATTTTAAAAGATATAGACTTCCCAAAAACAAACGTCATCAGTGCAGATGAGTTTTTAGATAAAGTATTGGCAATCAAATGAGAGCGCATCATTTGAAAAATCACTTCTAACGAATCACAAACTTTCCCATTTTGGAAATATTTCCTTTCCAATAAAATTTTCTCTAGAAAAACTTGCATCTAATCAAATAAAGTGATAATGTCATATATAATTCTACTGAAGCACTAATTTTTCGATTATCTAAAAATTTTTACTACCTATCAATTACAGATAAACATACGGGCTACAAGTTTATCGAACTATTATTAACCAAAGTGTTTCAAAAGAAATCGTTTCTGATTCAATTAATGCGAGCAACTATCTTTTTTATTGGTAAGACTTATTCTGTTCAAACCGTTTTTATAACGCTAACAAGGGTTTAGAAACCCTTGTTAGCGTTCTTTTATAAAGTCTTTAACCATCCGCCCACTTGTTAAGTAAACCATGGAAAAAGGCGGTAGCGTTTATATCATGAGCAATAAAAACAGAACAGTTTTGTATATCGGTGTAACCAAAGATTTACCCACTAGAATTTATCAGCATCGACATGAGAGTGGCTCAAGTTCTACCAAACCGGGTTCTACCAAACCGGGTTCTACCAAACCGGGTTCTACCAAACTGGGTTCTACCAAATTGGCCTTCACAAAACGATACAATTGTCACGACCTGGTCTATTTTGAAAACTTTCATTCCGTCGAGGAAGCCATAGCCTGAGAGAAGCAATTAAAGAACTGGAAAAGAACTTGGAAAGATGCATTGATAAAGGAGCAAAATCCTAACCTTAAAGACCTCTACAATGAAGTAATGGAATGGTAAAAAAGGAACGAATAGCTCATTTACTTCCCACAGCATTTTTTATACTTTTTACCACTACCACAGGGGCAAGGCTCGTTGCTGCCTACTTTTTCCGTTTTTCTTTGTGGGGGTGTATCCCTTCTCATTGTGGGTTCTTCATCAAAATCATCTATTGCATCGGCTTCATCAAAACTTGTTGTCATGGCTTCCATCAATCTTTGAAATGTCTTATCGTTCCGCATCTCCTCGAATTGATCCTTTAATTTCCGCTCCGCATCCAGTATATATTTTGACAGGCCTCCCATTTCGGCCATTTCATCAGGAAAGGCCAGTCCGATATCTCTTTGACTATCAGTTAGCCCGTGGCTTTTTTTGAAAATAGCTTTTTCTTGTTCGAACTCTTTACTGTCCACTGAATCAGGCTTGCCCCATGTGTGTATGAAGCTGTACATCCAAGAATCATAATACAGTTCGGCAATGAGTCTGCCCTTTATTTTTTTGTTGGTTTGGTAGAAGTCTTCAGTCCCTTTTTCGTCTATCAGGTTTCTCTGCACAAGAAAATCATATACGAATACACCGCCCCAGATTGCTGCCATCATTTCTGCGGTATTGTCCATCATCAGGCCACCCGAAAGGCCATGTATAAAATCATCGTAGGTGTTGGGCGCCGTCCTGAAATAGTGCTTTAAATTGACCTTGCCCTTTTTGGGCAGCTTTTTTTCCTCCCATAGTTTAAAATAGAGGTTCCATAAATGGGCACTAAGGTAAAAGCACATCCCTCTCCCTGCCATTTCCTTCATAAAATAGTATTTAAGGAGCAACACACATTCAGTGCGGTCTTTGTTGAACAGCTCCTGCAATTCCTCCAAGTTTTTTTCCTCTTCAAAAAGGCCTGCCTGTATGCCATTAATATCCTGCGCATTTATTTCATCAAAATAAGGGGATAGGGAGTCTGAGAATTTTTCAGGGTCGAACCTATTACCTTGAAAGTACTTTTCGAGTTCTAGGTTAAAGATAAAATGCTGTAGATAGAAAAGGTTGAATTCAAATTGGCTACCCTTGATGTTGTCATAGCATTTCCTAACCGAGGCATCCAATAGGTCTGTATATTGGTAAAATGCCAGTTTCAGTAACTTATCCAATGTCGCATGAAATGCAAGACCAGGGTTGCTGATAAAATTAGAGAGCCCTTTGCCAATGCCTGTTTGGTCGCCATGAAAGCAGTGGTAATTTACCCTAAGATCATCGAGCGCATCAAAAAGGTCGCCATGCAATAAAGGGTGCTTTTCTTCAATAAGGTCGATAAAGGCAAGTGCTTTTTCGAACAGGTGCGCACCTTCATGGTGGCCTTTTGTTTCTATAATGATTTCCTCAACATCGTATTCTTCTTCAAAGTTTTCTGGCAGCGGTGCAGAGAAAAACTCATAGATAGTATCGTAAACATCTAACAGTTTTTTACTGTTCATATAGGTGTTCCAAAATTCTTCTGTTTCCATATTGCCAAGTTAATTCAAAATGGATGGTTTGCCACAATTTAAGTGATAAAATAATTAGGTGCTACAGGTATAAGATTTACGGAATAAAAATTAATTTGCGGTAAGTGTATATTTAGGACAAGAACAGATGAAACTAGAAAATAACGTTCCCGAAGGGCCACTTGCTGAAAAGTGGG
>CAKZMZ010000378.1 GCA_937129345.1 uncultured Thalassovita sp.
AATACGGATCAGATAATGGGTAATTTTGCGCTGTCCAACTCCATCACCGTTACCAGATCAGGAGCAGGTACCGTTTCCGGAGGGCCTTTCGGCTTTGTGGTCGATGGCACGGCCGATAATGTGAGTGGTATTACAGTAGCTGGTAATCTGGATCTGAACAATACTGGCTATATCGTTACCGATGATCAGGATAACATATTGGGCCTACCTCCAACAATTGCAGATCTAGAAGGGGTAGATTTTGATGGTGCTGGCGCCGGAGTTTGTCTTATCTGGAGGATCACCTATGAAGATGGTCTCACAGGTTTGGAAGCCGGGCAAAATTTGAGTGCATTGAACGGTGTTTTTGGTCTCTCCAACTCGATCGAGGTTACCAGATCAGGAGCAGGTACCCTTTCCGGTGGGCCGTTCAATTTTACAGTTGATGGTCAGCCCGACAATGTAAGCGGGATCACGGTCTCCGGTAATCTTGACCTTAACAATACAGGCTATGTGATAACCGATGACCAAAACAATATCTTGGGACTCCCACCGACCATAGCTGACCTAGAGGGTGTAGATTTTGATGGGGCAGGCGTAGGTGTCTGTTTGATCTGGAGAATTACTTATGAAGATGGTCTTACAGGCTTGGAAGCCGGCCAGAACGTAAGTGGCCTGAGCGGTACTTTCAGTCTCTCGAATTCGATAACCGTGAATAGGAATTAACATAAAAAATATCAGACCAGCTATGATCTACCGATTTTCAAATGTCGCATTTACTGCCCTGGACCATTCGTTCAGGGTAGTTTTTACCGTGATAATTTTGTGATATCCAGCCTATATCTTAGCCTCGAATTATCTTTTTGACTATTCGGTTCTATCTATAAACTACATCCACCACATGAAAAGAGTATTGATCGTAGAAGATGACAAGGACATCATAGAGCTTCTTTCCATACACCTCACAGACCTTGATTGCGAAATAAGTAAAGCGACCGATGGGGAGCAGGGATTCGATATGGCCAATGATAACCCTTATGACCTGATAATCCTTGATCTGATGTTGCCCAAAATGGATGGCCTAGAGGTCTGTAGAAAATTAAGGGGAAAAGAGATACATACGCCTATCTTAATGTTAACGGCCAGGGCAGAGGAGATAGATAAGGTGCTCGGACTTGAAACAGGCGCAGACGATTACCTGACCAAGCCTTTTAGCGTTAGGGAGTTTTTGGCCAGAGTAAAAGCTATATTTAGAAGAGCAAGTCTGACCAAGACCAATGATACGGAAAGCAAGACACTGACCTTTGGCGACCTGCACATCGAAACCACCAAAAGAAAAGTGAGCATCAAAGGGAACCGGATAGAATTGACACCTAAGGAATTTGACCTTCTGCTTTTAATGGCAAGGAGACCCGGCAGGAGCTACTCAAGGGACGAACTGCTCGATTTGGTATGGGGCTACGAATTCTCAGGTTATGAGCATACGGTCAACTCGCACATCAACAGACTAAGGAGCAAGATAGAGCCCGATATAAACAATCTCACCTATATCCTCACCTCTTGGGGGGTAGGCTATAGGTTCAATGATGAGCTATAAAAAATTTACATTTTCTTAAAAACGGATCTATGAAAGATGGCATGGCCCAAAGCCTTTATTGGCGTATTTCAGCTACATTGCTTTTATTGTTGAGTATGCTAGGCATAGCGTATGTAACGATCACTGCCTATATGGCCAGAGAGTACTACCAAGAAACCACGCAGCGTCTCAATGCCGATGTGGCCGAGCACCTAGTGGCAGAAGTACAACCCTTTATAGATGGAAATGTAAACAAAGAATCATTGCATGTGATCATGCATTCCATGATGGCCGTAAACCCGGGACTCGAGGTTTATCTGCTCGACCCAGAGGGCAACATTTTAGACTTTGTGGTATTGGACAAAAAGGTAAAGCTAGAAAAGGTGGATCTGGCACCTATCAAAGAGTTTCTACAAAAAGAGCCTGAAAAACTGATAGCAGGGCAAAACCCCAGGAGCCCAGAAAGTAATACGATCTTTTCAGCAGCGGCGGTAGAAGAAGACGGCAAGCTGCAAGGTTATGTTTATATCGTACTATTGAGCGAGGAATATGAAAACGTTTCGGGTGCCCTATGGAACAGTTACATGTTCAAGACCAGCATCACTGCATTCTTGCTCACATTTTTGGCTACTACACTTATCGGTCTCTTCTTAATTTGGCTCATCACCAAAAACCTGAGAAAGATAGTAGATGCTATCTGTAAGTTTGGCAAAGGTGACCTCCACGTTAGGATAGATGAAAATCTTAAAGGTGAATTGGCAATACTGGCCAATACTTTCAATAGCATGGCCAATACCATCTTACAAAATATCGAGGATCTTAAGCAAGTAGATGTATTGAGAAAGGAACTGATCGCCAATGTATCCCATGATCTGAGAACACCCATCGCAGTAATTTCGGGTTACATCGAAACCTTAAAGATGAAACAGGATAAGTTGAGTGCAGAAGATAGGGATAAGTACATGGGCACGATCATGAACAGTTTGGAGAAACTAAAGAGGTTGGTCAATGACCTTTTTGAACTCACTAAACTGGAGGCCAGACAGATCAGTCCTAAAAAAGAGGCCTTTGCCCTAAAGGCAGTACTAGCTGAAGCCCTTGAGAAGTACCGGGTGTTGGCAGAGCAAAAACATATAGTTTTAGAGGCGGCGTTTACAAAGGAATCGATGGTATATGCCGACCTCTCTATGATCGAGCGTGTGATACAGAACCTGATGGACAATGCCATTAAATATACCCCCGAAAACGGGAAGGTAGCGCTAGAGATAAAAGAAACAGAGGATAGCAATGTAGAGATCAATATCAGAAATTCTGGTGAGGGCATCCCGCAGGAAGACCTACCGAATATCTTTGACCGCTACTATAAGGGCACTCAACAAGCTAGTAGTACAGGATTAGGCCTTGCCATAGTAAAGAACATATTGGACATACACGAGGCTCCTATAAAGGTTTCGAGCATCATCGATCAATATACCTGTTTTAGCTTTTCTTTGCCGAGGCATTCCTTTGCATAGTGATGCTTATAATAACAAAGAAGAGTTTATCAAAAGTTGAAATCCTCGTGAAACTTTCGTGATATATAGCCCACATCTTTGTATCAGATAAATCTTTTGAATAAAATTTTAAAAAGGGAAAATCATGAAATTCACATTTTTAGGGCTCTTATTGTTCGGCCAAACCATTTTATTGCAGGCACAGGATATAGATGCCACATTTTTTGACCGAGCAGATAATTTTCTAAAGCAATATGTAAAAGTTGATCAAGTAAACTATGTTGGCATACAGCAGGACAAGGCATTTCCAAAACTTTTACAAGAAATAGCCAAAGCCTCTTTAGAGGGAGAAAGTGATGCCACACGCCAAGCATTTTTGATCAATACGTACAATCTTCTGGTAATAAAAGGGGTCATCGATAATTATCCTTTACAATCGGTATTGGATGTAAACGGCTTTTTCGATATAAAAAAATTTGAGGTAGCAGGAGAGCGGATAACCTTGAATGACCTTGAAAAAAAGAAGTTATTGAGGGTCTATGAAGATCCGCGTTACCATTTTGTGTTGGTATGTGGCGCCATGGGCTGCCCCCCCATTACCCCTTTTGCTTACAGGCCAGAAAAGTTAGCGGAACAATTAGAGGTACAAAGCAGGAAAGCCCTAAATGACGCAGCATTCATAAAAGTAGATAATGATAAAAAAGAAGTGAAACTTTCACAGATATTTGAATGGTACGCTAGCGATTTTGGTGGTTCTAAGTTAAAAGCCTTACGATACATCAATCAGTACAGAAATAACCCGATTCCTGAAAATTATAAAATAGGCTACTATAATTATGATTGGAACCTCAATGCAGACCTAGGTACCGGTTCGAAAAATCCTGAAACAGGTGGAAAAAGCAATAATTCGATACGATATGTAGTATCGGCCACAATCCCTAAAGGTACTACAGAGACTAAAATATTCAATAATCTATACTCTCAAGTACTGGATAATGGGGATGGTTTTGAAAACCGTTCAACATTCTTTACCACTTTTATAACCTCGCTTTATGGCGTGAGCGACCGATTCAATGCCGGGGTCGAGGTACGTTACCGTTCAGTACTAAATTCACCGCTCCCTTCTTCTCCCTTTTCAG
The DNA here is from genome assembly GCA_937129345.1 of uncultured Thalassovita sp. Taxonomy (GTDB): domain Bacteria; phylum Bacteroidota; class Bacteroidia; order Cytophagales; family Flammeovirgaceae; genus Chondrinema. The sequence goes on from CAKZMZ010000378.1 coordinate 4,188, forward strand.
TTTTTGGGGGAGGTGAAGGGCAACGGTTCAGACATGGGGTGACCACGATAGGTCCAAAGGCACGTTGGGCGCCTGTGCCAAAGTGGGGCAACTTTTCTATCCAAAGTGCACTTTGGATTCCCATTGGCAGTGAATTGGAAGGAAATGCCGAGCGGCCCTACATCGATTGGAACAATGCCACATGGTGGACACAGATTTTCAACGATTTCACCTTGGGCAATAACTTCTCTTTGTTTACAGAAATCGATTTTTTGCTTGAAGACATTGGCCAAGCCGATGATGCATTGAACCGGATCTCTACACCGGCCACGGTTATTTTGAGTTATTTCCCGAACCCTGCTACCACTATCTATTACCTAAATGGATTTTCTCCTTTTTGGTCCCCTGATCTGGACTATTTCTATCAGGCAGGTATTGGAGCAAAATATCAGTTTAGCCGTCAATTTGAAGTAGAGGCGCTATATACTTACTTTACCAATTCATTCCTGCAAGAAAACAATGGGAGGGCATCTACTATCAACTTTGGCGTAAGATTTAATCGTTAAGGATTTCTTTATGTATCAATAAGTTTTATCTCACAAAAAATTTTAACCATAATAAAAAAATAGTCATACTTGAAATTATTTTCTTCTACTGAAACCTTAAAGCGTACTTTGCCCTATTTTACCATAATTAGACTTTGTGTCATCTTTATCTTTCTATTTTTCTCCCACTTTCAATTAAAAGCACAGCTTTTAGTAGAAAATATATATTGGAAAGACTATGAAAATGAATCAAATTTTATAAAAAAATGTCATGACTATAGAAAGAAAAAATTAAAATATTTATCCATAGAAATATTAGAATACTAATTAGACAAAATATAGGTAATTATTACTTAATACCTATAGCTTTGAGAATTCTAGAAGAAAACATAT
>CAKZMZ010000379.1 GCA_937129345.1 uncultured Thalassovita sp.
TAAAAGATGGCAATACTTTTTGGAAATACAGACAAGGTTTCACCAACAAAGATGCTTGGAGGCGAGACAATATCAATAAATTGATTGAGTCTATACACGAAGGTTTAAAAGCACAGAGACCTAAAATGAAATTTGGTATTAGCCCTTCTGCAGTTTGGAGAAATGTATACGATAGCCCGCTTGGTTCTTTTACAAGGGCAGGAGTAGCCAGCTACGACCACCTACACGCCGATGTAAGGCTTTGGCTACAAAAGGGCTGGATCGATTATGTAGCGCCACAAGTCTATTTCAGTACTGAACATAAGCACGCCAATTACCGCACTTTAGTAAGTTGGTGGAACCGCAATGTTTTTAACAAGCATCTTTACATTGGCCATGCTGCCTATAAAATTTACTGGGATTCAGACAAAACTTGGTACAGCAAAGAAGAAATGCAACGGCAACTAAAATTTAATAGAAGCATGGGTGAAGTGAGAGGAAGTATTTTCTTCAGATCTGCTTCTTTTTTGCGCAACCGTGGACATTTTAGGGACTCGTTAAAAACGACTTGGTACAAATATCCTGCAATTACACCGCCTATGCCATGGAAAGATGATGTACCTCCGATGAAGCCTAAAAGTTTTGTGATTACCCTAAACCATGAAGGCATGGAACTGACCTGGGAAAAACCTAAGGTAGCTAAGGATGGGGATCCAGTAAGTAGGTACATCATTTACAAAGTACCCGAAAAAAGTCATCCTGATGTTATTGAAGACCCTAAACATATACTTGCTATTTTGCCAGAGCATAAACTTTCTTTTACTGACACTACCCAGTGTACTTATGAAAATGCAGACTATTTTATTACTTCTTTAGACAAGCTTAATAATGAAAGCGCTCCTGTACGGCCACAAATACAGCCATTACTTGTACTTGGCAAGTATAGTTATGAAGAATTTAGGTACTACTATAACTTTTTTGAAAAAGGCATGAAACAACATTTTGGTTGGTTAGATCCAAATTCAAATAAGGTATTAGAAGACAGCGAAGCTGGTAGGTAAAAAATCAAAACAAAGCCGAAAGTTGTATATTACCTGTATGTATCAACTTTCTATCGGGAGACTTTCTGCCTATATAAGTACTCTGTAATTGCAGACCATTTGCTAGCCTTTTTACTAAGTTAAAGCGTATTGTATGGTTAATACCATTTCTCAGGCCTTCTAGCATTTCGTAACCAAGCGCAGACTGCTCATCGCCTGAGTACGAAATTTTATAGCTACTTAGCGAAAAATTGATTTGTTGATTTTTACCCATGTTACTTTTCAATTGCAAACTCAGTTCATTTATGCTACCATGCACATTTCTTTTTTCTTGGGCATCGCTCAAAGCATCATCCAAAGCATTTTTTTTCTTTAGCTGATAATAGGCCGTAACCTTCCACTTAACATTGGGCTGAAAACTGATAGAAGGCTTTATAAACCAACTCTGCACTTGATAATTCTGATTCAGCATAAAATCAGATGCTCTGAGTGTATTGCTTTTGCCTACACTCAGTTGCTGAGTAAAATCTCTATTGATCAACCATCTAGCATTCAAAGACCATTCTTCAGAATTAAAGGATTCATAACCACCGGAGAGCAATTGTTTTCTCAAGTTCTTTTTAAAATGTAAATCAAACCCAAACTGATGGTGGTACCTCTGAAAGAATAGCGTACTGTGTAAAGCCATTACACCAGAAATTAAGTCCTGATCAGGTATAGAAGTAAAATAAGGCATAAACCTTTCTAAAAAATCATCACCACTGGTTCTGTATGCAGCGTTAAAAAGATTGGTATATGACCATTTAGCAATAAAATGCTTCCAATTGTTTTGCTCTAAAACATGCTGCTCTCTCCATGTTTGAGGTGCAGAAATCGATAGTTTGTGCCTCAAATTGCTCATATAAACCTGTAAAAATTCATTGGTTGGCACAAAAAATTTTGCGTAATTTCTCTCATCTGGCAGTAAGGCCTCAAAAAATTCGTCCAACTCCTGAATGCCATTATCGTTATAGTCGCGCCAAGTATGTGTACCCATACCATTGGCTACATTAAGAAAAATAAAATCCCTTTTCAATTCTCTGCCAGTACCTGTGCTAAAGGTCAAGTCTTGCAAAATAGCCTCATTAAATAGTCTTTGGTGCCATGTTGCTTGTCCACTGAGGGTGTTTTCTTCTACATTACCTCTATCGCTTTGGGTCTCTAACTTTCTAAGGTTGAACTTAATTTTAAATCGGCTATTGCCTTTTGCTTTGTTTGCCATAAGACTGAGAGTGTTGGTGCGCCGTAGTAAAGTGCTGTCTTGGCTTATTGGCTGCTCATCTGCACGGATATTATAAGCTATTTTATAATCGAGCTTAGCACTGTCTAGGCTTTTTACATAAAAAGTATGTGCTTGGTAATTGCTTAGGCCACTACTCAATAAGGCTTGCCTGTCGAGATTAAAATTGTGTTGATTTATTTCATAAGTGTAGCCATGCGTACCCCAACTCATACTGTAATTGGCATCGCTCTTTAGAAAACCCCAATGGGTATTTCTGTTGTTTTTTTGAATTTGAAGCAGTGTTGACTGTAAATTTAATCCTATTCTACCAAACTTTTGTACACTCCCGAACTGATGCTGAAACCCCTGTAAGAAATCCTCTTTTTTTCTGAATCCTAATTGATAATGGATTTCACTTTTGTCTTTACCTACAATCCCAAAAGAAAAATTGCCGATCAAATCTTGTAGTGTATCTAACTGTTGGCTAAAGATTCCCCAAGAGCGTTGAAACTCAATATCTCTAAATCGATCTACTTGCTTAAAGTCGGCGCTTAGCCTTTCCAAAGAAAGAGAAGTTTGCCATGTATGGCTTTCAGAAAAAGACAAAGGGTTCTTTTTGCTAGTAAAGCCAATTCTAATGGCCTGCCCTTGGTTATCTGCATCGTGTAAATCTGATAAGGCATTTTGGTCTTGGTTAGAGAAGGCAGCCTCTGCAAAAACCTCTGTATTTTTGCCAAGGTGGTATTTGCCACCAACACTTAGCATCTGTTTTAAATTAGGTGCAGTAATTTTATTTCCCACCGTATAACTGCCTTGTGGTTTTCCGTTTTCAGGAGCTACCCAAACAAATTCACTCCCATTGTTATTGGCGTCGCCTTTTATATAATTACCATTGCCCAAACCTACAAATACAAAACTAGGCCTGTAGAAAGGACCATCTCCTGCCAATGCCCTTTCAAAAACAACATGGCTCTTTCCCTCATAAATGCTGTCTTTTTGAGTGTAAAGTATTTGGTTGGCACTGTACTCGGTCACTTCTTCAAGTTGGGGCTGTACAAATATGGACTGAACGCTATCGCCGGCTTGCGATAGGGCCTCAAAAGCATTTTGACTGGCCGAGAAAGTAATTGGTCTGTTTTTTAGGTCTGCCTCCCTGTACCAATCTGCATATACTTCCATATTACCGTGCTTTTGGCTTAGGCCTAGGTTTGTTGCCAACCTTCCGTAATCTTGAATAACATATTCATACTCCACCCGAACTCTAGAAAAAGCATCGAAAATAATACTTGCATTAAACGTGATTTCTGACTGATTGTAATCTATGATGTAGTCGTTCTCAAACCCTCTTTGCAGCTGAGTACCATTTAAAAAAATCCGCTCTGAGCCAGCAATGACCATAATAAAGGGCTCATTGTTATTGCCCAATAATTTATAAGGCCCTAAAACACCATTTTGAACGCTAAGTTGCCTGCTCACAAACTGCCCTTTGGCCATAGCAACACCTGCATTTACAGCCAACTTCTTTTCTGAGAGCGTATCAACCGCAAAGGCTTTAAGTTTTGCTCCGAGAACTTGTTTCCTATATTTGAGAAAATAATTTTGCCTTTGATTGTTTAGGCCAATATCTCCTGCCTCCAAACTTCCATTCTTATGTCTTAACGCCAGATAAACCTTATCTATCTCTCGCAACTGTCGAGTGTTACCTTCCGGCTGAAATGGTATTTCTTGATCAGAAAGTATAGCCTCCAATGTGATATCATCCGTGAGTTTTCCATCTAGTTGCAGATTGAGCGTAGAGTTAAAAGTAGCATCTTGCTGGTTGCCCATTCTCAATCCTCGAGTAATTACTCCGTGTTTTCTTATGCCGGGTGTGTGCAGGACCTCTTCCTCGCTTAATGGAGATTCGACCAAAACTGTGTCGAGTTCTTGATAAGTGATAGCGTATTTACCCGCATTATAGTCTTCTTGAGATCTTAAGGAAAGCGTATCTGAAAAATTAATCGGGAAAACATCAAAAGTCACTAAAAAGGAATCTATATCTACCCCAATTTCCTTGTTGTAATTTACATATACTTTGTGCGCATCTATGCTATAATCGAGTTGAATGTCTGACTTAGATATAATATGTGCAGGCCTTATTTCTTTAATGGCAATACTCAGCGGGTCAATAGTCAGTGAATCGGGCACAAAGTGGTGAACACCATATTTTACCCAAACAGCTTTTTGGGTGTTTATTTGTGCCTGGCAAAAATCGACAATTAAAAAAAATGATATATAAAAAAATAAGCCTTTAACCATGCGTCTCTAAAAACGCTGGTGCGCTTATCCCATTTTATCCTTTGCGACTTAGTTTGCTGTTAAATAGAAGTCAATAACCTTTACCTATAGTCTTATTTCCTTTTTTTGATTACTTTTAGTAATCAAATAGGGCATTCTTTAAAAACTTATCTTAATTAGAGTTTTTAGGGATATGCATCAAAATACTATCAATTAAGTTTTGTCAAATTAATTTTTAAGTATGGTTACACTCATACAGCTAGAATACATCATTGCTGTAGACACTCATCGGCATTTTGCCAAAGCAGCTCAAAAGTGTTTTGTGACACAACCCACCCTGAGCATGCAAATTAAAAAATTAGAAGAACACCTTGGCGTGGTTATTTTTGACCGCAGTAAACAACCCGTCGTGCCCACAGCTATAGGTGAGAAAATAATTGAGCAGTCTAGAATTATTTTACGTGAGTCTCATAAGCTTCCTCAAATCATTAACTCATTTAACGATTTTGTAAAAGGCCATCTTACTATTGGAATCTTACCTACTTTGGGACCCTATTTAGTGCCTCAAATAGCAGGGAGTTTTACTGAAGCGTATCCTGCAATAAGCATCCATATAAAAGAACTTAACCCGAAAGAATTGCTAAATGGTCTAAAAAAAGATGTAATTGACCTTGGCATTACTGCCGCACCAGTCTTAGATGATACACTTTTTACAAAAAGCCTATTCTTTGAAGAAATTATGCTATATGTGAATGAAGGGAAATATTTAAAAAAAACTGATGATCATATTAGTATAGATGAGCTTGATAAATCCATACTTAAGATTGTGAGTAAAGAGCATCCGTTAAGGCAAGATACTTTGCAACTCGCAGCTTATTTGAAAAATACCAATGGAAAAACGTTTTTTAAGTATGAAGGCGATTCCATAGAAACCTTAAAGTTATTGGTAGAAAAAGAGGGAGGTTTCACATTTATACCTGAAATGTCTGCAAAAGCCCATCAAAGAACTCAAAGTGCAAGATACATGCACCTCAAAGACTTTAAACCGCTTAGAGAAATTGTAATGGTAGTAACTAAGCAAAACCCTAATGAGCGCTTGGCCAATTTATTAGCTAAGCACATTAAAGAAAACGTTACCCCATCTCTACTTAACCAAAGTCGGGGAAAAGTTATTGGCTCACTTTATGAGTAACAAATTCAGGAATATTCACCATTTCCATTACGGCTTTTTCTATGCCTTCAGGACTAAAGCCTGCGTAATGTTGCAGCTCTATTTGCTCGCCTTGCTCAATTACCTCATCAGGAATACCCAACCTTCTTACCACAGTATTTTTGTACTGGTAGTCGGCCATAAATTCTAAAATGGCACTGCCAAAGCCACCTTGTACGCATCCATCTTCTATGGTAATCACCTTATCAAATTTGTTAAAAACCTCATGCAAAAGGTCTTCGTCCAAAGGTTTAACAAAACGCATATCATAATGAGCGGCGTCAATACCTTTTATTTCTAGTTTCTTGGCCACTTCTCGAGCATAATTACCAACATGACCAATGGTGAGCAAAGCAATGTCTTTACCATCTTTTAATTTTCTTCCTGTGCCAACTTTAACTTCTTCAAGCGGAGTTTGCCATTCGGGCATTACACCTTGCCCACGAGGATACCTAATGGTAAATGCGCCTTCTCTTGGTAGCTGTGCCGTATACATCAGATTTCTGAGCTCAGCTTCGTTCATTGGGGCAGAAACGACCATGTTTGGCACACAACGCATGAATGCTAAGTCGTAAGCACCATGGTGCGTAGCGCCATCAGCACCTGCAAAGCCGGCCCTGTCTAGGCAGAAAATCACATGTAAATTTTGTACACAAACATCATGGATTACTTGATCGTATGCACGCTGCATAAAACTTGAGTAGATATTGCAAAAGGGGATCATCCCCTGTGTAGCCAAACCTGCTGAAAGCGTTACTGCGTGCTGCTCTGCAATACCCACATCAAAGGCACGCTCGGGTAGTGCCTTCATCATTATATTCATGGAAGAACCCGAGGGCATGGCAGGAGTAATTCCCACTATTTTTTCATTCATTTTGGCCAATTCTACTATGGTATTGCCAAAAACTTGTTGATATTTTGGTGGTTGAGGCGTATCGTAAACTTTCTTTTTTATCTCTCCGGTTATCTTGTCAAACTTGCCTGGTGCATGCCATTTGGTCTGGTTTTTCTCAGCTGGTAAATAGCCCTTACCTTTTGTTGTAATGCAGTGCAACAACTTGGGGCCCGGAATATTTTTTAAGTCTTCCATAACACTTACCAAGTGGTTAATGTCATGTCCATCTACAGGTCCGAAATATCTCAGATTTAATGCCTCAAATAAATTGCTATGATTTAAAATTGTAGACTTTATTAAGTGGTCTATTTTCTGAACCGCCTCCCTAGCACCTGGAGCCAACTTCTCTATTTTACCAAATAACTTCCATACATCATCTTTAAACTTATTATAAATCTGAGAAGTAGTTATATCGGTAAGGTAATCTTTAAGTGCACCCACATTTGGGTCTATAGACATGCAGTTATCGTTGAGCACGATCAAAAGATTGGTGTCAGATACGCCTGCGTGGTTCATACCCTCGAAAGCCAAGCCTGCTGTCATTGCACCGTCGCCTATTACGGCAATGTGCTGGCGTTCGTGCTCGCCTTTTAATTTGGAGGCAATGGCCATACCCAAGGCCGCGGAAATAGAAGTAGACGAATGGCCAACACCAAATGTATCGTACTCGCTCTCCGCCCTTCGGGGGAAACCTGAAAGGCCTTCGTAGCGCCTGTTGGTATGGAATCTCTCTCTTCTGCCCGTTAATATCTTATGCCCATATGCTTGGTGTCCAACATCCCAAACTAGTTGATCGTAAGGCGTGTTGAAAACATGGTGTAAAGCTACTGTTAGTTCTACCACACCTAAACTAGCACCGAAGTGGCCACCGAAAACAGAAACATTGTCTATTATGTATTGTCTTAATTCTTCGCAAACCTTGTAAAGCTCAGTAGAATCTACATTTCTTAAATCTGCTGGCTTATTTATATTCTGAAGAAGTTTTCCAGGCTCTATTAACATTTTATTATCTTTTTTCACTCGTATGCGGCAACAAATGTCTTAAAAATATAAGCAAGGCACAATAAGAAAATGCTTATTTTAATCCTTGTTCAAAGATTAACCTGCCGATTTAGTTAAATGTTTATAATTGGTTGGAGTGAACTATTTCCCTTTTGAAGGAGATAGGGACTGTATTTGAATCTATTAAATATAAACATAATCAGTTATACAGTGAGAACTTTACCAAGTATTGTAAACAATTGTTAATCCGCAAAATATTTTTTATAATATCTTCAACTTAAAACCAAATTATTAGGATAAATATTGATTTAAAACCATTTTAAAGTAGGCTAAGGAACTGAACGACCTAGAATCCGCTTTTTACATTTTTTTGAATCTCGAAGTGCCTATCTTAAGATTTGAACTGTTTATTCAACAGCTCAACTTTTCAAGCAGTAAAATTATCGGTCAGTTTTTACTTTAAAACAAACTATATAAAAATGATACAGGTATTTAAAGGAGACATTACTACAGTTGAAGATGACGCTATTGTAAATGCCGCCAATCCTTCTTTGCTAGGTGGCGGAGGTGTTGACGGCGCTATTCACCGTGTAGGTGGCCCCAGTATTTTGGAAGAATGCAAAGCCATTAGGGTAAAACAAGGCAAATGCCCTACTGGAGAGTCTGTAATTACCAATGCAGGAAAATTACCAGCAAAATACGTTATCCATACAGTTGGACCTGTTTGGGAAGGTGGGAATAAAAACGAAGCCGCACTGCTTGCTGCTTGTTATAAAAATTCGCTCGAGCTTTGTGTTGAACACAACATCAAATCCGTGGCTTTTCCTAATATTTCTACAGGAATTTACGGATACCCTAAAGAAGAAGCGGCTGAAGTAGCCATTACAGCAGTAAAAGAATACCTTGATCAAAATAAGGAAATACAGATTGATGTGAGCTTTGTATGTTTTGATGAAGAAAATTATGAACTTTATCAAAAATTACTGGAAGCTTAAAACCTACTGCCAACAGCCAACGACAATTTTTTTGGCTTCACTCTTCCATTTAAATTAAAAGTTTCGATAAGTATCGTATAATAACCAATCCCTACTTTTTCGCCATTGTCTTTGGTGCCATCCCAAGTAAAGAAGCCTTGGTTGGCCAAGCTTTGGTTTTGGATCAACTTTCTAACTATCCTTCCTTTTACATCATAGATAGTTACAGAAGCCATTGTGCCATTCTGTAAACAACCGTACTGAATTTGGGCAAAGTCGTCTTGCCCATCTAAGTCTGGGGTAATAATCGCTGGGGTAACCTTAAAACAATCATCGTCACTAAAGGTAGTTTCGCTATTTTGCGAATTGGTTTTTGCTGGAGTAGCAAAGCCCTCACTTTGAGCTGCCGAATGCCAATTGTCTCTTTCTTTTTCTGAAATTTTGTAGTCTATTCTTTCTAAAGAAACGCCTTCCTTATCTTCTAATAATGGGTTGTGCATATTCTCATCGTAATGGAAATCTTGTACAAACTCATCCAAAAAATTCAGGATTTTTACCTTGCCCTCATCATCATTGAAAGAGGGTAAGTTAACTTCTTGCAGCAGTGAATCAGGCACTGTAGGATAAAAGCTTTTAAATGCTTGGCGATCAGGCATAAGTACCAGAAAGCGGTGTGGAGGAATGATAAAGACCTCATCCGAAATAGATTGCTCATCGCCTTTGCCATTGGCTACTTTCCAATTTTGCAGGTTAATGTATTTATCTGAAGCATTGTAAATTTCTACAAAATCGACTCCCGAAGGTGGAGGATTAAAGAGGACTTCACTCAGCAAAATATCGTTTTCTGAAGCTGTTTCTGGTAACACCAAAGATTGATTTGAAAATTCGGCAGCTGTATTTCCTGCACAGTCTTGTATGTTTTTAACGCTTATAGAATAAACTTTACCATTTTCTAGCGCACTGCTGAAATACAAATGTACCCTATCAAAAAAATAACCCGATTCAATTTCGATATAGGCCAATTCTACTGACGGACTTATTTGATAAGTAGCATTTTGTAAGGAGAGGCTATCCACATTTTCATTAAAAACCAAGACTAAGTGCGTAGAATCTATGGCATATACTTTTGTTAAGTATGGGGGGAAATTATCGGTCAGGGTGTCTTTAACTGAATTTTCTACGCCTGGGGTACCACCTTGTAGGCTAGCAGAAGCTATCCAGTTTTCTTCCCCACCACAGGGAAAGTAAACGTCTAACATCTCTAAGGAAAAACCTCCCGTTGCTTTTTCTTCTTGCCGATACCAATCATCAGAATAATGAACAAAATACACCAAACTGCCTTGTTGGTTTTTGATGACCAAAGGCTCACCTGTATTGTTTAAAGAAGGGAAACCTGAAACGGGCAAAGCACTTTCTCCAAAATGATGGGCATTGGAAGATGTACACAGCACACGATAACTTTTAGGCAAAATATAGCCTGAAAGCTGAGTAGTACTTGTGGCGTCGCTTAATGTACAAGCATTTAAATCTAGCAGTTGGTCAGTTGCATTGTAAATTTCGAGATACTCTACTTCTGGTAAACCTGCGCTTGGTTCGGGGTCTGCCATAATTTCTGTGATGCGTATTTCGTGCAACTCCGGAAATTTGCCTTGTGCAATTGTTAAGGTATCTGTTAGCATGAGGTTGCCAAAGCAATCGCGTAAGTCTTTTACTATCAGCTCGTGCAAGCGACCTTTTGCGAGCACCTCATTAAAAGCTAGATTCAAGGTATCTTTCCCAATCCATTCAATAGCCCTTGGGTTAATGGAATCATTTAATACAAATTGATTGCCTGAATCAACACTAAGGGTATCCATTTTTTCGGAAAAACTGAGTTGTATGACTTGGCCTCCTATGAGTTGATGACTTTGTATAAGAGGAAGGAAAGTATCTGGAATTTGTCCTGTTACAGAATTGAGCGCTCCTGGTGTGCCGCCCAAATTACTTGTAGAACTTCGCCAATTGTCTTTTTCTGTGCATGCATATTGTGCTTGAATCCTTTCAAGAGACCAACCGCCGTCTTTTTTTGAGGCTTCATGCCAATCATCAGTATAATTTACCGCATCCAATAATTCGCCTGCACTGTTCCATAATTTAATGGTTTCGCCACTGTTTGTAATGGATGGGAAAGCTGCTAAGCCAATGGTTTCGCCAAACTCACTGAAACTTTCTCCAAAAGCATCATCACAAAGAATGAGAAATCCTCTTGCAGGAATCTCGCCGTTTCCTAATAGAACTTTCCTTGATTCATCCTCCAAATAAAGATGCAAAAGACTTAGAGGTTTGTCCATTGTATTGTGCAACTCAATATACTCAGCTTTGGGGAGAAGTTGTTGTGGCGTTGGATCTGCCATAATTTCACTAATGATGACCGCGCCTTTTTTAGGAACCTGTGGAAAGGAAAGTTCTTGACTGCTCAATGTCAAAATGTTTCCAGACAAATCTTTAAGCCGGCTTACACTCAACAAATAAGATTGACCAGGCCCAAAAGCTACATCAAATTGCAAAACAATCTTACTTCCACTTATTAAATTTATTGAAGAAGGCATGATGCTTTGCCCGCCAAAGTTGAGTTGGTAGTGGTTATATGCCTCTGCGGTTTGTTCCAATAAAGACTCATCAAAATATAAAGTAATTTCATTGAAATCAGAAAAATACGCTTTTTCTAAAACAGGTGGGGTTTTGTCTAGCTTTAAAGAAAAATTTTGGGCGGGAGAAATGGTACCATTGAACTGTAGTTGAGGCTGTACTTCTAAATTATAAACGCTATCTGCCAATAACTTTTCTTGAAAAAGTAAAGTGATTTGACCGCCAATTTCATCGGTGAAAACTGATAGTGGGGTTTTGTTGCCATTCAACAAAAAATGTGTATTGCTCAAACTGTCTCTTAACAAAGGTTGCTGGTAACGCAGCACTATTTGGTAAGCGTCTTTAATGTAGGCGGCTGAGATATTCTCTACATATTTAAAACTTTCTTGCAGATTTAAAGAAAAATGGCCATTTCTGCCGCGTAGGCTGTCAATTTTCAAATGGTAGGTCCTGTCTAATTGCCATTCATGCTTAAAATAAAGCGCTGCTTTGTGCCCTGTTACACAAATGCTATCGGGCAAATAGGTATGATCTATTTGAAATGCGCTTGGCCCTAACTGCCAGCTGGTATCCACTTCCATCGAAAACTCTAACAAAATACTATTTTTAGATAATGCTTGAAGGTTGGCGATTTGCGGCCTAAGGTTATCTAAATAAAAAGTATCAATACTTAACATCACATTACCTTGAAAATCGGCTATGTTTTCTAAAGTAAAAAGCAAGGAGTCTGACGATACTAAAGTGTCAAAAAACAGCCAATATTTTCGGGTACTTTCGTAAAAAGGTAGTATCTGAGTCGGATGCACTCCACTTGCCGAGAAATGCACCGTGTCTTGTTGGATTTTTAAATTAGGCGGTTCATTAAAAGCGATGAGTAATCGGTTATTGGGAAATGCCTTTACTGACTCAGCAAAAGGTGCACGCACATCGTAGTAAAATTTTCTTGTTCGCGTATTCATGGTATTCCCCGCCAAATCAGCCACGTCGGTAACACGCAAGCTATATTCTTGCTCAGATGCTAAGCTTTTGTCAAAATAGAGGTAAACAATGCTTGAATTAGCAGTATCAACCTCTATAGTCTTAGGATAAGAATCGCCTAGGTCATTCCTTAGTCTATAGTTATTTACAATTTGTGCCGTTAGAGTATCTACTGCTTCTGTAAACATGACTTTTACTACAGAATCTGAAATAGGATATACCGCATTTCTACTCGGTATAGAGGGTTTTTCCGTATCGTAAACAAAGGCGTCAGACCAAGCGCTAAGCATTGTATTTTGATAGAGATCCTGTAGATTACTTATCTCTAAAGTCAATGTTTCATTTTCTACAAAGTTCTCGGCAAAAAACAGCTTTACAGACTGAGCGCTCTCGTGAATAATATTTACAGGATGGATATCTGCTGTGATTTTATAATTATCAGGATTTGAAATACTGGCAGCATTCATCACTTCATCAAAAGCAACTGAAAGCGTATTGCTATTTGCAAAAGAGAAATTTGCCACAGAAGGCGGCCAACGGTCTTTAAAAACGAATGACTGATTGAGCGTATCAGAAAAAAGGTTGCCTTCCAAGTCGCTTATATTTGTGGCAGAAAGCTCATATATTTGATTTATTTCAAAAGTAGTATCAAAATGCAACAAATAACTATGCGCACTATCTCTGGTAATGTGCAAAGGATTTTTGCCACTGCCTTTTAGCCATAGTTTGTTCGATATCAGGCTGCTTTCTTGCAATGCTTCATCAAACTGGATAATGATCACGCTGTCTTGAATGCCCTTTACATTTAAAATTTGCGGTGGCGCTAAATCAGGGGCTGAGTAAATAAAAGTGGTTTGAATAGGCTGATCAATAGGCAAGGCATTTCCTGATGTATCTGCAACTTCCAAAATTTTTAAGTTTTGCTCCAAATCGGTGGTAAAACCTACATCAAATTGAAGTATTACTTTTTTTTCCTGTACCTGCACTGAAGATGGCAGGATAACATCGTTTAGTAAATAGTTATCTTTCTCTAATGCCAATAAGCTATCTACCTTTGCAGAAAAAGTGAGTTGGATACTTTGCTCATTCAATACCACTAGCGAGTCGAGGTATGGGTATTTTATTAATGAAAAATCATCAAAGAAAAACTTGTCTTCTCTAGCACCTGAGGAGAAAAAAATCTGGGCACCAAAAAAGCCATTTACTTGACTGGCAGTGTAAGTAATCTTTCCTTGACTTTTTTCATTGACCCAAACCTCCCAATTGTTGGCCTGATCTTTTTTAACCATTACATGAGCAAATTCAAAAGTAGCTGCTTTGCTAATTTTTTCACTTTCTAATAAGATTTCGTCTCCATTTTTTAGATGGTAAAGTTGAAAGGTGAGAGAGTCCTCATTGGCCACGGGCTTGGCTTCTAAAAAAAGCCCATTGGCTGTTAGATTTAAGTCACTTTCTTCTGAAATTAAATAAATCCTTGTCTTGTTTCTTCTAGATAAAGAAGAAGACAGGCTCCCAAAATCTAATTTCACTTTAAAGGTCCATTTAAAAACATAAGCCTGCGCCGGGTCAGCAATGGCTGTACTGATCCAGCATTGACGCGTACCGCTGCCCTTGTCAAATTGAGCTTGCAGTTCACTCATCATAATCACAAAATCTCCTGTAACGCCACTTGAACTACCTCTATGCCAAATAACATCTCCATCGTCTAAGTTTATTCGATTAAAGTTATCTTGGATTTGGGCTAATAAAAATGCTGACTGAAAGCAAAAAAATAAGCTAAAAAAATACCGCATAATTAAGTAGTTAGCATTACTCATTAAGGGGTATTTTAGTTGTTTTATTGTTTGGTACAAGAGAATTTTCCTGGTTTTCTAGAGCATTAGTCAAGTATAAAATCAAATTCTTTGTGAACCTCCCAAAACTTGCCATTGTGTTTCAATAATGAAATCCTGTCTGCCAAGAAACTGGCCTCATATGGCTTATCTTTAAAGTAATCCCAAGCCTGTGGGAAAACATCCTTTTTCAAATCCCTTGTCGCAATGGTCATGTGTGGATGCATATCTTGGGAAATATTTTCTGTAGGAATTAAATCCTTGTTTTTAATGAATTGCTTAAAAGCAGCATGTAATCGTAAAAATTTTTCATGTTCTGCTACCTTCACAAAAACTACCCTTGGTGCGAAGCAATCGAAGCCTAAGAGCTTTACCTCAAAACACTTTTGATCTTTTGCGAAATATTCTAAAGCAGCTTTAAGTTCATGCTCTTGATTTTTAGTCAGTTTAAATGGCATTTGAAGTGTAATATGCGCTGGAGACTTTAAAGCATGCTTTGCATTGAAATGCTCTCGCATTTCATGTTTTAAGGCTTTTACTTCGCTTAAAATAGGTTCTGGGGCCACTATGGCAATGTAATACAAATTTTTATCGGGCATATTTGTAAGTTTATGGTTTTGTGAGATATGCTAAATTGCTAGAAGTGTTTTTATTGAGTTGCGATTTTAAGTTTGGGGCATTTCTCTACACTCTTATTTTATTTTCAAGTATGACTAATCTAATAAAAGATAAAAATAATAAAGTATGTCTTCGCACCATGTAGTAAGAGATCAGCAAGAACCTGCGGTAATTGTGGCTAGCCCAGCCGGTAAATTTTTTCCGAAACTGGCAGAAATGTTTGAGTGGAGCCCTGTTGTGGTGGTTTTGACCGAGGCTCTGCACGATTTTTTACAATGGGACACCAAGCTGGATGTAGTAGTTGGCGATATGGCTACGATGCAAGCGCACCAAGAATTACTCAATTTTCAAATGCCCTATAAGCAAATTGAAAGTTTAGACCAAAAGCTAGAAAAAGCTATGGATTTTTTGCTTTCCAATAACCATAAAACCGTTCATATTTTCAGCTTAAAACCTGATACACTGCTAGCCGAAAAATTAGCTGGTAGCGAAATTGAGGTTGTTTTTTTTACTTCGGAAATGAAGATTATACACTCTAAAGCAAGTTTTTTTAGTAAATGGGTATCTCAGGGCACTCAATTCAAACTTGTTGAAGGTGAACTTAACTCTACTGAAAACCTGCGGGAAAACGGAAATGTTTATGAAGCAATGGAGAACGGATTTGCCAACTTTTATGGCAAAGGCGATTTTTGGATTGGGGAAATACTGAAGTGAAGGATATTTGTGAGGGTTAAACTAGTTGTTGGTATTCATAGCAAGTTATAGAAAATATCCATTTTTTGTTGAGTTGTTAATTTAGTACGCTGTACTGCTGAGTTAAAATTATTGAAAACAAAAAAGCCGGCAAAATGCCGGCCAACAAAGCTCCATTTAGACAATCTAGTTATCTCAGCTGAAACCTGAATCGTTTGCTAAACAAGGTAAACAAGGCTACCAAAAAGCAAATAGCGCAAAAAACTGCACTTCCGAAAACAGATTTACTAAACTGAAAATGGTAGTTATTCAGATCGGATTCAATGGCTGCTTCTTCAAGATTTTGCGGGTTGTATTTTACGGTTACTTCGTCACCTACATGGTAAGTTCCCGATGTTTCACCAAGTACTGTGGCTTTCTCGTTGGTAACGGTGGTAAACTCGGCGTAGGGGCAGGGGCCGTCTCCTGTGTTTCTTACTTCTTTTACTATAGCAGTGGTCTGTACCCCACTGGCCTTAAGGGTCTCAACCTTTTTGTGATCCTTATAATTGAGCATAAAAAACACAAAGCCACCATAGAGATAGATAAGGGCTATAATGACCCTAATGCTAAGGTTAATCGTTTTTTTCAAAGCTAAAGTAGTTTAGTTTATTAATTAGGCTGTTTTTTGCCTTTTTGGGGAATATTTGCAAGAATCAGTTCGAACAGCAATTGTTTTGTTGTGTTAATATTTGTAAAAGTTACACTCGTAATAAAATATTTGCTAGCGCTTTTACTGTACATTGCCTGTCTCGCGAGCGGTTTATTGACTTTTTGGTGCTAAAAAACGGGGCTTTTTACTCAATTTTTTTATAGAGTTTTTCAGATTAATGCCTAAGTATTACATAGAATCGATTTTTTTGGCCATAAAAAATCTTATTAAACCCTTGCATTTAATCTTTTGTTAGTGAATAAGTTGATTAAATTGCATTTTATAGCAATGCAATAAGTTTAGTATTTCAAAACAGCTTTTCCTTTGAAAGAATTAGCCTATCTAAATAAATACTTTTTAAAATACCGCTACAGATTTATCTTGGGGATTGTGTTTATCACACTCTCTAATGTGTTTGCCATATTTCCTGCACAAATGGTACGACACGCCTTTGATTTGGTTAACGATACTATTAAAGTATATCCCAACTTTAAAGGCACAGAACTACAGAGCGAATTTTACGAAGAGTTTTCTTTTATAATCTTGTTTTATGGAGGCTTGATTGTACTTATGGCCTTTATGCGTGGTGCTTTTTTGTTCTTAACAAGGCAGACCACCATAGTAATGTCTCGGCTAATTGAGTACGACCTCAAAAATGAAATTTACACACACTACCAATCTTTGCCCGTGAGTTTTTATCGCCGAAATAACACCGGAGATTTAATGGCAAGGATTTCTGAGGATGTAAGCAGGGTAAGGTTGTATTTAGGTCCCGGTGTCATGTACGGTGCTAACTTGATCATCACTTTTGTATTGGTCATTGGATACATGCTTACAGTTAATGTAAAACTAACTTTATATTCTTTGCTACCTTTGCCAATACTTTCAGCAAGTATCTACTACGTAAACAATCTCATTAACAAAAGGTCAGAAGCCATTCAGCGCAAACTCTCAGAAATGTCTACATTTGTGCAAGAGGCTTTTTCTGGCATTCGGGTAATCAAGGCATTTTCTAGAGAAGAAGACTCTGCCGATAGGTTTACAAAAGAGAGCTTGGCTTACAGAGATAAATCTTTAAACCTGATAAAAGTAAATGCACTTTTCTTTCCGTTAATGCTTGCACTTATAGGCTTGAGTATAATCTTAACTGTGTATGTAGGTGGTATAGAGGTAATTAACGGCGCCATTACTCCAGGTAATATTGCAGAATTTATCATTTATGTAAACCTGCTAACATGGCCTGTTACCGCATTGGGCTGGGTAACCAGCATCATACAAAGAGCAGCAGCCTCTCAAGAGCGCATCAATCAATTCCTTAATATTAAAAATGACATCATTTCAGATAAAGACATTAAAAGGCCAATAAAAGGCAAAATACAATTTAAAGATGTAGATTTCACCTATTCAGACTCTGGTATTAAAGCTTTAAAGAAAATCAATTTTGAAATTGAAGAAGGAAAATCTTTAGCAATTTTAGGAACCACAGGATCGGGTAAAAGTACCCTTGCCAACCTACTCTGTAGAATGTTCGATACAACAAAAGGCGAAATCCTGATTGATGACCTGAACATTAAAGACATCAATATCGAAAATTTGAGAAGCAATGTCGGTTATGTTCCTCAAGATGTATTCTTATTTTCTGACACCATAGGGGAAAATATCTCATTTGGGTCGGACACTCAAAGCAAAGAAGCCATTGTACAAGCTGCTAAAGATGCAGATCTTTATAATAATATAGTCGATTTTCCTGACGGATTTGAGACCATGGTTGGAGAAAGGGGCATTACGCTCTCTGGCGGTCAGAAGCAAAGGGTTTCCATTGCACGGGCCATTATAAGAAAGCCTAAAATTCTAATATTAGATGATTCTCTTTCTGCCGTTGATACCAAAACAGAAAATGCCATTCTCAATAGTCTTAAAGATATTATGAAAGGGCGTACTAGTATCATTATTTCTCATAGGGTTTCTTCTGCCAAACTTGCCGACAAAATTATTTTATTGGATGAGGGAGAGATTAAAGAAGCAGGCACGCACGAATCGCTCATTGCCCAAAATGGCGAGTATAAAGAATTGTACGAGAAACAGTTGAAGGGTGAAGAAGAGGTGGAGATATGATTTTTTATGTTGATTTTTAGTCAGGTTTTAATTCTTGTTCATTTTTAAGGTCAATATCACTCCCAAAAAAACTTAATCTCTTCTTTGTTTATTTTTAAATCAATCCTTTCCCCTGCTTTATATGTCTGATCACTCGGACAATTTACAATCCATTCGCTATTTGCTGCTTTTACAGTGAGCAAAGAATAACTACCAAAAAACATGGTATTTTGTATTGTCCCACTCAAATCGCCTTGCTGCGTACCAACAGAAATGTGCTCGGGACGTATACCAAAGTAATTACCCATCTCGGTGCAAGACCTATTAAAAAAAGATTCGTAAAGCTCAACAGGAAAAATATTAATTTCTCCAAAAAAGCGCGCTACATAGCTATTTATTGGGATATTATATAATTTTCTAGGCGTTCCCTTTTGTATGACGTAACCGTTTTTCATCACCATTAAGCTATCTGCAACGGCCAGGGCATCGTTGGCTTCGTGTGTCACAAAAATGATAGAAGTGCCGGTTTCAGAAGAAATTTTTCTAATCAGTCTCAAAAATCGATTGCGCCTTGGCTTGTCTAAATTGCTAAAGGGTTCATCTAGCAATAAGACTTGGGGCTCGCTTACCAAGGCACGCGCCAAAGCTACCCGTTGTTGCTGCCCTCCCGATATTTCCTTCGGAAAACGCTGCTGTAAGTGCTCTAGCTCACACAATTTCAATACTTTATTTATTTGCACTTCTCTATACTGCACATTGCTGTATAATACGGGATGCCTAATATTTTCATAAACTGTAAAATTTGGTAGGAGCTCAAAATCTTGAAATACCATCTGTATCTCTTTGTAACCCGGTATGAGCTTATTTTTAGGGCTGATCAGTTTTTCTTCATTTAGGAGCAATGTGCCCTCATCAGGATCAATCAAGCCTGCCAATATTTTTAGAGAGGTTGTTTTTCCCGCGCCACTTTCTCCAATCAATCCTAGTACTTGGCCATTTTGTAGTCTAAAACTTAAATTATTTACAGCCGCTTTTTTTTGCTTTTCGTATTTCTTTTTCAGTCTTTTTATCTCTAGCATAGTAAATCGTAGTGATAAATAAATAAACCGTATCTAAGGTAAAAGTGGGGATTGATTGAGCGCTTAGAAGTTCATGCCAATTTTATCGGGCAAATACATATTTATGGAGATACCTTGGTCTGCTTCTGAGTGTATCTTTATTTTGCCATTGTAACTTTCGAGCACTTTGCCAAGTTCATAAAGTTCTTTTACGGGACCTTCTTGCACCTCGCCTGAGATAAAACCTTCTGTCGCTTTTTTCAATAAGTTTTCTGAAAAATTTTCGCTGATAGCTACACTTACAATTTTATCTTCTTTTTGTGCTGTAATCATAATTTTGCCAGAACCGTTTTCGCTACCAGACTGCAAAATCTCAAAAACGGTATCGAAAACTTTCTCGAGGAACTGCTTTTTGCAAACAATCCAAGTATCGTTTTTAAATTCTTTTACTACAGATAAATCTGCTGCCAGTGTTGCCTTATAATTTGCAATGATATTCTCTAAAATGTCATTTGCATTAATGAGCTCAGGCTCACCTTCAAAGTTGTTTAGCAACTCAGGTACAACCACCGTAGATTTTAATTCTTTAGAAGTTTGATGGCTTTCTTCAATTTTCTGCGAGCTTTCTTGTTCTGCTCCCTGCGGTTCTTTCGAAATTTGCTCTGTAGCGTGCTTTAACTGAGCTTCTTGCTCTTGTACTTTTTCTTCATACTGAGCAATAGTTGTTTTCTCTGCTGATACCTCTTTACTCTCTTTTTTTACAGAAAGAATAAATATTGGATGCGCATCAGAGCTGTTGCCATTAATACTATTAAAGGTTACATATAGCCTCTGCCCAAAATGATTATAGAAAAAATCGCTTTGCTCTACCTCTGGACTATTAATAAATTTTTTATAAATCTTTTGCAGCTCTGACTGCTCTTTTATTGCATTTTGTATATCTAAGCTGTTTTGAACGGGCTTTTGTAAAACCTCTTCCAAAGTTGAGTTTTTATAAAGAATGTCACCGTTTTTTAGCAAAAAGGCAATACCTGTATTCTCTAGGTTATTTAACCAAGTAAGCGCTGCCTCCCCAAGTACATGCTCGTTTTTTTCCGTTGCTTGACCTAATATCACAATTTCAATAACTGCTCCTTTAAAACTGGAGAAATTGAGTGCGTTTCTAACGCTTATCTGGCAAGAAAGCCACTTTCCTTCTTTATCTATTATTTTTCCCTCAAGCTGTTTAAAAGCAGATTTTTTATCTTTTATTTTCTGCAAAGTGTTTTCTAACGCTAAGTGTGCGTTTGAATGGATTCTTTCTCGAAGGTTGCCTTTTAATTGATAGCCCAATCGCTCTTTACCAATTGCATTTACATATTTAATATTGGCCTCGAAATCTGAAAAGGCTAAGATATTGCTAGTTCCGCTTAGTAGTGCATTGTAAAACCTAGCTCTAAATGCAATGTCGGTTTCTTTTTCTGTTGTTTTTTTGAGCGAATGCTGAAATTGTACGAGATAAGCAAGTGTATTATTATCCTTTGCAATAGCGCTAGTATTTATCTCCACTTTTTGCCAAGCACCATTTTTATTTTTTAAATGGATGGTTGTTTGCAAAGTATCTTCAGGGGTACTTTCAAGGTAATCGAGGTTATTTTTTATGGCATCTTGTTCTTTAGGATGAACAAAATCTATAAAAGACCTTTGGTGCAAATCATGTGTGCTATAACCTAAAAATTGCTGTATTGAGGAATTTGAAAATGATAAACCTCCATTATTGTCTAATAATAATATTGGTGTTTCCTGCTTTTCAAAAATACGAGCGAGCAAGTCTTGATCAAACTCAGGTTTTTTATCCACGGTAAAATCGCTCTTCTTGGTAAACTTGATCACAATGCCATTTACCAACTCATTTTCAAGCATATTTACTTGTTTGAGAATTACCTTTTCCCAATTGCCATTTTTGTGTAGATAACTTATCTCGCCTCTGCTTTGGAAAGACGGATAATGCTTTACCCGATCAAAATTTTCGTGTACTTTTGCAGTATATTCAGGTGCTACAAAATCGAAAACATATTTATCAATCCTGCTCTCTTTGGTATAACCAAAGTGCTTTTGCATGTTATCGCTTACAAATTGAATCTTACCTTCTTCATCAACTACAGTAACCACTTCATCTGTAAGGTTGAGTAAATCGGCAAGCAGCTGATGCTTTTTCTGCATTGAAGCGGCCATTTCTAAACGTTCTTCTATAAGCCTTAACTCTATGGCAATTTCTCCATGACCTTCATTTTCTGCTAATGGATAGAAGATACAATCGTAAGCTACTATTTCGTTGCTGTGGTTTCTAAAAGGCAATGCATTAATATAGTGCCTTTTATTGGACCGCTTTGCTTGTTCTATTGCCTGCTCAAGCTGCTCATAGCTACCCTCAGGCACAAAAGAAAGAATATTGGAGGCATTTGCAGCACTGCTGGATAAACCGAAAAATGACTCTGCACTTTTGCTTACAAAACAGATATTGTTCTCTCGATTTACCGTCAAAAATAAATCCTCAGATTTTTCTATCAACTGATAATGTATACCCTTCTCATTGGTGGTTTCTTTAGCTTTAACAGCACTTAAAACAAAGGCAATAACTTTGGCACTTTCATGTAAAACTTTTAAGCTGATCGTCAAAAGTTTGTCTTCATTTCTATTGTCAAATATAGTTTGTCCGTTGTTCCTCAGCGCTTCAAGTTGTGTATCAGTGAGTAGTTCAGAAAACTCAATTTTAGAAAAGTAATCATCAAATGTACCATTGCTTTGCCATATAGTGGATTCTTCCATTTCGGCCAAACTTATGGTATCTTGATCAATCGGGCTATTTAGCTTAAAAATTGCCGTGGCAAACTGTTCGTTTTCAGTGGCTTCTGTCAAAAGAAACTCCCTTCTCTCTAACTCAGCTATTTTCTTTTGCGATAGATGCGCAAGAAGTTCTGCTTCATATTTGGGCAATAAAGCTTTTGCATTCTGCAATTCTTCATCTTGCCAAGTGCTTTCTTGTGGCTTGGCAAGTGTTAGCATGCCGATTACAATTCCCTGCTGCTTAATCGCTAAAACCAATATATTTTTTTGCTCATAAGGAAAAGCTTCTTCTAGTACCTCCTTATCCTCAGGCCTTAAGCCTATGGCATCAGTATTTTGCAAATTGCTTAGTAACGTAGCAGAAGTAGGGTATTCGATATTTTTGGAAAAATCCTTATTTAAATCCAAAAAAACTTTTTCTGTAGAATTGTATTCCCATAAGACAGTTCCCTCTACATCGCTTAAATACGCATCAATATTGGCTAGATCTTGGGCACTGCCTTCAGGCACTTTAACCGCACCATGTTGCTTTTTATTTAAAAGCTCATTTTCTTGAGCCTGCCTTACCTCTTTCTCTCTTTCTTTTTCAGATGAATTGAGAAGTATCCAAACTAAAAATACGATAACAAGTCCTGTGGCAGATGCCAATAAAGAACTTAGTGCTATCTGATTAGGATTTTCTAAGTAATTGGCATAGTTGTCATAGACAATCCAACCGGTGGCTAAAATTGCCTGAAATGCCAATACAAAAATCAATAATTTTCTATACGATTTACTTTCAGAATTTTCTTGTTCCGACATGTTCTAAAGATAAAAAATCTTTTGCTCCAAAAATTGCTTTTGCAATTTACCAAAGTTTGGCCTAAAAAGTATGAAAAACAAAAGCTTTTCAATAAGTTATTTGAAAAAAGCACACTAAGTTGCTAAGTAATTTGGTAAATAAAGCATATAACAAAAGCTTATTTTAAGCTGGCAAATAAGTGGCATTTTGCTATTTACAAAAAAGTTTACCCTCTTTTAATCTGTACTTTCGAGAAGCGAAGCAGATGCCTCATCCAAAATCCACATAACCTCGTTCTTTGCATTTCTGAGTAGCTGCGCCGGAAGTTTATCAGGGTTATACGTGCCTTTTGTGACCTCTTTTAAGGTTGTGGCTTTTCCTTTACCAAATACCAAGGGCACTATTTTTTTTGCCGCTAAAACTAGGGGCGGGGTAAGTGTAATGCGTTCTGTTTTTTGCTCTTTGTTGTAAGATGTGCTTACTAATTTTTGCTTTTCGTGAACCACTTCGGTATCTGGAAACCAAGATGCTGTATGGCCATCTGCACCCATTCCTAAAAAAACCAAATCTAAACTCGGAACCGATGAAGCATTGGTGAGTTTTTTAATGATTTCTTCGTATTCATTGGCAACTTCCTGTATAGAGGTCGAATCAATATCCTGCGTTTTAGAAATCATTGGATGAACATTTTCTGAAGG
This sequence comes from uncultured Thalassovita sp., assembly GCA_937129345.1. Taxonomy (GTDB): domain Bacteria; phylum Bacteroidota; class Bacteroidia; order Cytophagales; family Flammeovirgaceae; genus Chondrinema. Next base: position 23,536 of record CAKZMZ010000379.1, read on the forward strand.
AATTGGCAAATGATCCAATAAGGTCTCGTAAGCCATGCGCGTGTTGCTCAAATCGCTTTTGTACTCAACTAAGCGCTCATCTCCCCAAAAAACCAGTGTTTTATTCCAATCTATTTCATTTTTATATCTTTCTTCGGTTAGCAGGTTATGTAACTTTAATGGAGAACTCCCGCCAGTTAAGACCATGGTAAAAACACCTGTCTTATCTATAGCATTTTTTGCAGCTTTTACAACTAGCGAAGCTGCATACGATGAAGCTTTATCTTGGTTTTCGAATATTTTATAATTATGCATTTCTTTATTGTAAGGTACAGAAGATAATTTATTTAACAGAATTAGAGGTGTAATTTAATACTGAGCTTTATGGTTTTTAATGTTTTGGCCTGAGGAAAATACAGCTGCCTTTACAAAATGATAAGATGGCAAAAAACATTAGCATAAAAGAGAAAATCAATACAGTACCTAAAGTTTTGGTAAAGAAGCTCTCTCCATTAGAAACCAGTAATCCTATCATTGGAAAAACAGCTCCCATTAACGGCAGTATTTTATTAAACAATGCATTGGCAGTAGTTTGCACTATTTCTTGATTTTTAAGCTTATTGAGTTGTAAGGTTTTACTATCACACCACATATTTTTAGTCTTAAGATTAAGGCTTTCTTTATCATCAGGAATCTCCGATGATGGTTTCCTCGCCGTTTTTAAATCAGCGGCTTTATGATTACCTAAAAAATATCATAATCACAGCACCTATTAAAATTTTCGAGAGGTCTTTTAAATGTGATTTGCTTTATTGCTTGCTATGCTTTGTTGAACCTTATGAAAAACAATCAAATTTTCCTCCACTCCAAGGTATTAAGCATATGCATCATATCCACTTTAACGTATTCGATTACTGGTTTTAATGAATCGTTTTTTGTAGAAGTGGGAAAGTATAAAGCAGCCCTAAAAAAGTTTTCAACTGAATCGGTAGCATAGTACTGAAATTGACTAGGCACATCGCCCTCTAGCTCAAAAACCACTGCTGTAATGCCTTTTGGAGTAACCGTTACATAATCGTCTATGGCAGTGGCTTTAACATGATGCTTTGTAGTAAGCCGATGCGAATCGTTAGACATCTCTATCAGTGAATCGAGGTTGTTATTTACCTCTTTATAAGATATGGTCAACTTGGCATCAAACTTAGGATAAAGTATTTCAATCCAGTAGGGTTCTGTCATAAAAGATTGATCGGGTACAATCTTGGCGTGCTTCGAGTATTCAAAATTATAGGGCAGCGGTGTATCTAGCGCCGTATAGTTGTGTGAGGGCAGTTCTATACGGTGAAAGCCTTTTGGTTTAGGTAAATAAGCTTGATCATCGCCACAAGCTGCAAGTAAAAAAATTATAATAGCAGGGATGAAAGTGCTATAAGAATCACTTTTAATACGCATATAAAAAATTGAAATGACTAAAAAATATTAATCTGTAAGAGCACCTGAGCCTTCTTTCATTTTCTCTGCATTGTCTGCAATGCGGAGTTTTTCTATGAAATCTTCTATCTCTCCATTCATTATGCTCGGCAGGTTGTACACTGTATGATTGATCCTATGGTCAGTAACTCTACTTTGCGGAAAATTGTATGTTCTGATTTTATCTGAGCGGTCGCCACTGCCCACCATAGATTTACGTGCTGCACCAACTTCCTCATTTTGTTTCTGAAGCTCTATTTCGTAAATCCTTGCTCTAAGTACACTAAGTGCTTTATCTAGATTTTTATGTTGAGATTTTTCATCTTGACATGAGGCCACCACACCTGTTGGAATATGCGTTAACCGCACAGCAGAGTATGTGGTGTTCACAGACTGTCCGCCCGGGCCTGAGGCACAAAATATTTCCTTTTTTACATCAGACATATTGACCTCGACCTCCACATCTTCTACTTCTGGCAATACCGCTACACTGGCCGCTGAAGTATGTACCCTACCCTGTGTTTCAGTTGCAGGCACACGTTGTACTCTATGGACGCCTGACTCAAATTTTAATTTGCCATAAACATCCTCACCTGAAACCGAAGCAATAATTTCCTTATAACCACCCGAAGAACCTTCGGTTACGTCCATAATGCCCACCTTCCAGCCTTGGGTTTCGGCAAACCTTTCGTACATCCTAAAAAGGTCTCCCGCAAAAATAGCTGCCTCATCTCCTCCTGCTCCACCTCTTATTTCTAGAATAATGTTTTTGCTATCGTTAGGGTCTTTAGGGATTAGCATGGTTTTTAAATCGCTTTCTAGTTTTGCACATTTTTCTTGCAAAATTTCAAGTTCTTCTTTGGCCATTTCCCTAAACTCAGTATCTTTTTCAGTTTCTAAGAGCGATTTAGTATTGGCGATACCTTCTTTAATCTCTTGGTACTCGTGGTAATGCTTAACTATTTTATCTAGCTCCTTGTATTCTTTATTTAGCTTAGCATATTTTTTCATATCTGCCATGGTTTCTGGCAGTACTATCAACTTACTAACTTCTTCGAAGCGCTCCTTTATTTCTTCTAATTTATTAATCATAACTATCTATTTCTTCCTTTTCGGTTATCTACAATCTTCTGCCCTTTTTCATCCCACTCCCTTAAAACATAAGGTTCAAATTCATCTTCATAAGGCCTGTTCCTGTTCACGTATTGCGTCTCTTTTTTATTGTTTGAGCGCTCTCTGTCGTAATACTCGTACCACCTGCCCACTTTTATATCGTCTCTGTACTCACCTTTGGTTTTTATCCTTCCACTCTCATAAAAGGCCAAATATACACCTTCTTTTTTGCCATATTGAATAGGAATGACCTCTTTTACTTTTTTTTGATTGATATCGTAATAAGTAATTTCAGAATTTTTTGGATGGCCACGGTAAAAATACTCTTTTTCTAAGAGTTCCATACCATTTCCATATTTTTCCCACCTGCCATGCTTGGTTCCTTTGTAAAAAATACCTCTGTCTACTAAGATACCATCTATAGTTCTTTCATAAGCGCCGTGTAAAAGGGGGCCCATTTCTGGTTTATATCTGTCTGGGTAAGTGCTCTCTATTTTTTTCCTCTTAGCATCATAAAAATACACCTCGTGCACGTACATGTTTGGCTTCACGGGTTCTTTTAGTACATGAATTTTTCTAAATATCACGTTCCGCCTATTCCTACTGTATTCTTTGGTGTATCTTACTTTGGTTTTTATGCCATAAAATACTTTTTTCTTACGCTTCTTTTTTTTTCGTTTCTTTTTGTCCTCTTCTATAGCATAAGGGTTTATCTCAAGAGTTGGCTTAAAATTAGGATTAGATTGAACCAGTAAGGTGTCTTGTTCTTGCTCTTTTTTATTTTTCTTCTGTGCAATCGCCTTATTTAAAAAAGCAGAAGAAATCATTATTATAAGAAGCAGATATAAATATTGAAAGCGGTGTATTCTAAAAAAATATAACTCCATTATCAATGCTGTGTCTCTAAAAAATACTTCTTGCTGTAGAGTATGCTATTTTGCTCTCTTAACACACTTTGGTGGGTATTAATTCACTAAATACCCACCAAAGAATTTAAGTTTAGTATGGACTTAAATAGTAACTGCTTTACTAAAATCTTTCTTTTCTGAATGTACCTTAGAAGCCATCGTCATCAAAGCCATCATCGTCGTCGTCATCTTCATCATCAGCCACTTCTTCCTCTTCTTGTAGAGGCTGATCATCAATCACATCACCAAAAATATCTGCATCGATCAACTCTTCTTCTACATCTTCTACTGCACCATCTTCTGGTATATATAAGTCTAGTATATCTTCTACGCCTAAATAATTCATCCTAAAGCTGCTTATAAAGCCCAAAAAGTTATCGTTTGATGCCCTTATTAGCCCTGGGCCACTTTTTTTAACTGCCAAGTTTGCGTTAAAGCCAGCATTAGAAGATAGCGCCCTTACACCATCTCGCCCAAAATCGAAATAAAACCAGTTTTCCTCATCTGCCATTATAAATAGTTTTGCTTCGTAGTCGCCTTCAGTTTTTGGGATTTCTAGATAACCTGTTACTAGTGAATTTACATCCGTTTTGAACACATTGCCAAGGCCCATATCAACATCTGCATAAAAGCTTCTAAACTCTGTAGACCATTTTAGATTGACTTTATTGAGCATAATACCTGCATCAAAAAAGTCTGAGAGTTTCTCATTGCCATTTCTGTATTTTGAAAGATAATCGTCAAGCTGTTTTTCATTAAAAATCAAGGACAATTGCTCTTCCATTTCTTCATATTCCTCAAATGGTGCGATGAGTTCTTCCACATTGTCATAAATATCTAATCCTAAATCTGAAGCACTACTTGGAGCATCTGGTATCTTAAAATAGATGCTGGAGTTGATTTCGTATGATTCTTCTTCAAAATTTCCGCTGCCTCTACCTGCAGCGACTACCTCATAAAACTTGGTGTTTTCTACAAGGCTTAAATTGCCCTCAAAAGATACTTTTTTGCTATCAAAATTGTAAACAAACCGATCTCCTTTAGTTTCAGGATATTCCAATTTCTCGGCAGAAGCAACTATATAGTCTTTGGTTTCTTCATCATAAACAAGCCTTCCGCTTCCTTGAAATACCTTAAAATCATTTACCCTATCTCTATCAAAATGTACGAGTGTGGGGTAAAAGTCTCGGTCAATTCTGCCAATGAACAAGCCCGTGGCAAGTTTTGTAGGAAAGCCAGCCACTTTGAGATTTTCGTCAACATTGATCACACCATGAGTTTCTTCAGTGGAGGAACCATAAGCAAACCACGCATTTTCTTCGCGCTCTACATCTAAGGAAACCTCACCTTCAAATTTTAGGTATTTCTCAGAATCGAACATAGTAAGCTTTCCCTTATAGAGAAAACCCGGCAAGAATTTAAATTCGTCCTCTTCTTCGATAAAAGCTTCTGCCGTGGTAATGAACTCAGAGGCTTTGTCTTCACCTTTATTGGGCTTGATATCAAACTTTTCGAACCTAATTTCATAGGGCTCTTTTATTCCCATGGTGTATTGGTAAGTAGCCTCACCCTCAAATTTATTTCTCGAAATTATATTTATGTCTGCATCTGTAAGCGTGTGGTATTTATTGAATGCGTTCATTTCTATCGTAGCGTTCTCGAGTTCGTCTATTTGTGCATTTTCACGAACCAACACTTTACCACTATCTGGCAAAATGCGCACATTGGCAACTGTAATATAAGGTACTCCCTCAAGATTTAGGATGTGCTCATTAAGATCATAAACTGCGTCACTGGCAAAGATTTCGAGCGAATCTTGCCTTCTATTGTTAGAGGTAAATTTTCCTAGACCTAAATCACTATCGCCGTCAACACTCATTACCAAGGTATTTTGATCCAAATTCCAGATTACTTGGCTTATGTTGGTCTCGTATTCAATAAATGGGAGTGTAAAACTGTTTTCGCCTTCCACCTCTGAGGTTACCACAGCGGCTCTTTGCCCAAGATCGTACTCTACTTTTACATTTTCTCCAGAAAGACCTGGAGTATTTGGGTCGTCTGATTTAATGATAAAAGATGAATTATTAGCCACGTATTTAGAGGCTTCCATATTAAAGTTATCTGATATATTGACAGACCTCGGTGTTTCTATTTTGCCCTTGCCGTCCAAACCGCCTTCGGTCAGTGCCAATGTACCTTCAAACTGTGTAGTGGTATCATAAATTTCAAAAGGCTCATCTTTAATATTGGTCAATAGCATACTGTCGCTGTTTACCATCCAACGCATCTCATACTGCTTCATCTTTACAGAAGGATAGCTAGTACCATTAAAATCGCCTGCTTCTATTTCGCCGCCCATACCTTTTGTATTTACCGAATCAGAGTAAAAAATAAAGTCTTTTGACTCGAAGGAACCAGAGAGATAATCAATCTTTCCTTTTCCTCTTATCCCTTTGTTATTTAGACTAATTTCATTGTAATAGGTAGCTTTCCCATTATAGAGCGGCACTCCATTAGGATCCATTTGCCTTTTAAACCCAAAAGAATAATCGGGTTGTATAGAGATGTTCTGTTCAAAATCTGGAAAAATACCTTCTGATTTAAAGGTACCATCAAAGGTGATTACATCTGTATTATTATCGTTCAGACTGTCTATTACGAAAGGAGGGATATCGAAATGTATCCTGTGGTCATAAGCGCCACCTAAAATTTCTGGACCATCAAAATAAATGGACCCACCTTTTTTCGCATCCAAAATAGGATAGCGCTCCATACTTCTTCTACCAGATTTATTTTTTGGGTCAGAGATGAAGAGAGTACCTCCCGTTTGCACGATATTGTTGGCCAATTCTCGCTTTACACCATCATCATGGGTAACTAAGATGCCAATAGAGTCTATTACATCAAGATTTACGTTAAAGCTATCGTAATTGTACACAAATTCGGGCCCTCTAAATACGAAATTACCCGCTCGCATCTCTCCACCAAATGAAGTATTTCTACCATCTTTTAAGTTTACCTTACCGTCTTGTGGCTTTACCAATACTTGCATAGAATCACTGATCATAAACTTGTCTACGCCTTCAAGTTTAAAATCTTTGCCACTTAGGGCCACCGTAAGGTTTGCCTTATCTGTGGTTCTTGAATGCATGATCATGTTATCATAGTCAACTCCCCTTCTGCCTTGCATAGCGTAAACGTAAAGCTTTGCCTTCCTTTTAATGTCAATTAAGCCGGTTGTAGAATTGAAATCGATATAGCCTCTTTTGCTCAGTTCCATCATAGCACCTTTTACCACTTCGGGATTTTGCTTAAGTGTTTTGGCCATATCGCTATAGTAAAAGGTATTTTTCCTAATCTTGTTAGAGTAGCCCACTACCATTTGTAGAGGATGGAAATTATAGTTTCCTTTTAAGGCAATGAAGCGGTACTTATCAAAGTAATCTTTCGACTCTACTACCAAGGGTATGCGTTCCCTAGCGTTAAGTATCTTCATGTCAAAACTATCGGCTTCTACACTCCACTCAATAAATTCAGCAGAGATATTTACATCGTTTCTCGTATCTATAAACTGCGATATTTTATAAGCATCCTTATCCCTTCTGGCCTGTAGCAATTTGTCTTTTGTGTGGTATTTTAGCTGAACGGCTGGATGCGAGATGGAATCTTCGGCGCTGTAATGGATTACAAATTCAGATTGGGGACTGTAAAGAAGGGAATCTTCATAAGTAAAACCCTTGTTAGAACGGGCTGTAAACTTATTTCCACTATTGCCATCGTACCTGATCATAGATTGCCCCCCCTGATAAACCGATTGGCTTTTGAATTTTTTGCCCTCAAGCGTAACGCCACCCTCATAGGTTACATCTTCTACAAAATCTTCAATAACTATATTGGCTAGGTAAGATTTAAAACGTGGATACTGCGCTTTGTCTGGCTTTGTATTATGTACATGGCTCTTATACTGAAGAATACCGGCAATGGGTTCTTCAGAGACAGAATTGTAAGTGAGTTCCGCTTTTTCCGCTATAAATTCAGGATTGTGGAAGTCGAAGCTAAACTTACCCAAATCTGCATAAACTTCGTCTTCGGCATAGCCAACGTTCTTCCAGCTTATTTTTCCGCTTTCTGCAACTATGGTATCGTTAGCAAGCATTAGAGAAGCCTCAATGCCTTTGAGATCTAAAGTGTCGTAGACAGAAATTAAGGCAAAATCAGCTTCTTTGATAGCTATAAATGGCCCTTTTATCTCTGGCAAAAGAGGTTCAGGTATGGTATAAAGGGCCTCAGTAGTTAAGGAAATGTCCTCTTCTTCAAAACCGCTGCTAGAAACAGTATCTTCCTCGCTCCAACTGTCTTCTGCGGTACTCCAACCGTCATCAGACCAACTATCTCCTGCATCTTCTGCCGTGCCCCATCCATCATCTGAGGAACCCCACCCATCGTCTCCTGAACTCCAACCGTCATCTCCCCAACCATCATCGCTTTCTGTTTCTTCTTCCTCTACTAAAGTGTCGTCAAACCACTCTTCTTTTTCCTCTTCTTCCTCGCCAAGTAGCATGCCTTCTTCTTCTGGCAACTCTTCTGTAGAGGCATACAACTCACCTTGCATTAAATCGGGATTAGGAATATGCTCAAAAGTGAAACTTCCTGAGGTCATGACTACGCTATTAAATCGAGAGGCATAGACCGTATCTGAGCTCAAAAAGGCGTGTGACTGTTTTAAAAAATTCGCTGTTACTTCCCTTTTATAAAAAGATGCTGTGGTATCGGCCACTTCTAAGAACCGGGTAAGGTCCGCACCACTCATCCCTCTAAAATTTCGAGCATTATCTAAAGACTCAAAAAATCTTATAAAATGCGGCCTAATTGCCAATCTCTTGGCATACATACTGCTTAGCACATTAAAAACATGGTCTTGCTGCTTGGTATCCAAACTGGTATAGACAGACTCAAAAGCGCTCACTACCGTGTCTGGAGACTCCGCATCTGGTTTTTGGAAGATACCGTTCAAATCAACCATAAGGCTGTCTTTTTCTTCAAACGGAACGCGGCTAAATTGGGCATAAAGTTGCCCATTAAGAAGAATCGTTAATAGTACTAGGAACAAATAATCTCTTTTCATAAACAATACTATGATTGAATGCTACCGAAAATGCAAAGTACTTCGATTTAATTTTTGGCGGTCGAAATCAGTGCAAGTGTTTATTCAAGCTTTAATGTTTGTGAATAACAAATTGCAAAAATCTATCCTTTCTCGAAAACAAGGCTCGCCCAGTTTTCGTGCACTTTGCATTTAGTAAATTTTAAACGAAGAGAAATTGCTTTATTGACAATCAGGGGAATATCTTCTGGATGAAAGCCACTTAGCACAAGTATACCCATGTCTTGAAGCAGGCCATTGTAAACTCTTAATTCTTCTAAGATTACATTGCGGTTTATATTGGCCAACACAATTTGATATTGGGCCTCTTTACCAATTTGAGCCGCCATGCC
>CAKZMZ010000380.1 GCA_937129345.1 uncultured Thalassovita sp.
TCAAAACCGGCACCGCACAGTATTCCCTCAGATTCGGCCAAACTTTGGGTAAATCGATCGCTGTGCACCGGTTGCACGTACAAATTATCTTGTTTGTAAGCATATTTTGTTTTCTTAGAGAAAATATGCCATTGAACATCTTTAATTTTCCCCAGTTTTTTTATTAAATACTCATCGCTAAAAGCAGGTAAATAAACCGTATAAAACCCTTTGGTAGTAGCCTCTTTTTGCCTTACCTCCTGTCTAATTAATGGGGTGGATATATTTTCATCAAATTTATCGAAATGGAAGCCATAGTAATCGTTGGCAGGCGCATAGTATTTCAACACCATTTTACCCATAAAATCTTCTTCTTTGGGCTTAGGAGCTTTGTCGGCTAAAATAGCGCTTTGGTGGCTTAGGGCTACACAAGGCGTTTTGGTGTAGTACGCCGCCCAAGCAGAAACAGGCTCAAAATCGTTTATAACGATGTCGTAATTTTTTACAGGCAACTGTCTGATTTCTTTCATCAGTAAAATAGGGCTGAAATCCATAAAGGTTTTTTTCCAATCTATCCCGCCTTTTTTACCAAAAGTAAAGCCCATGCCGTGCAGTTTGTAATCAACCTTATAAGGCAAGGGAATTTCTGCTTGGTTTCCACTCACCAATATGTCTACATCGCCTTTTTTCTGTAAAACTGGAATAACGTCTCTGGCCCTACTTATATGTCCGTTTCCTGTACCCTGTATAGCATACAAAATCTTCATATCTCACTACTTATTAAGCTACAAAAGTCAACTCTTTTAACAGGTTATTAAAAATTTCCTGACTGTCAGGAATCTTAATATCTTCTTCTTTTGCATCGGTGTTGGCACAAGCCGCTTCATTGTGATTATAGAGCGACCATTTTTTATCATTGTACTCTAAAGCCGTCATGTTCTCTACCCAATCACCAGAATTGAGATAGTTCACTTCTCCCCTTTCTGTAAAGATGCTTTTTATTTCTGGCCTGTGTACATGTCCACACACTACGTAATCGTATTGATTGGCCAAGGCCATTTCTGCAGCGGTCACTTCAAAATCATTGAGGTATTTTACTGCTTTCTTTACACTGTCTTTGATTTTTTTAGATAGAGAGACTTTCTTTTGACCTAAAATGTGCTCCCAGAAAAAATTAACCACCCAGTTTAGCAAAATCAGCAAATCGTATCCTAGCGCGCCGAGCTTGGCAATCCATTTGGCATGTTGCATAGATACATCAAAAGCATCGCCATGAAAGAACCAAGCTTTATCGCCATTGAGCTCTAGAACAAGTTGGTTTTTGATGTGCAGATTGCCCATGCAAAGCCCGGTAAACTTACGCATCATTTCATCGTGGTTGCCGGTAATGTAATAGATAGGAATGCCTTTAGATAGTAAGGAAGTGAAATATTTAATGACCTTCATGTGCGATTTAGGCCAATAATTTTTCTTGAAGCGCCAAATGTCTATGATATCTCCGTTGAGGATCAGCTGCTTGGGCTCAATGCCGTTTAGATAATTGAGAAGCTGTTCTGCTTTACAACCATAAGTACCCAAATGTAAATCAGACAGTACCAAGATTTCTACTTCCCTTTTGTTTGGCTTCATGTCAAAATAACCTATATTTATTAGCCAAATATAAGCTAAGTATTTTTAGGTTAAGTGAATATAAAGTAAACAAATAATTGATTTAATTAGAATATTTGATTCAAAAAGTGGACAATTGCCATATTTTTTAACATTGGGTTAATCCAAGGCGTTTTTGGATGTTAGATTTTGGATATTAGTGATTCATCAGTTAATTCGTGGATTTGGGGATTTGTTTATTTGGCTGGTAGCTCGTGGTTTTTTGGATGTCGGTAATTCAATCTTGTACTTTTCTCTTATAGAAGTTTATTCAAATTTATCTCAAACCACAAACAAGCGAAGCCAAACTACAAACAGTAACACCTGTTTATTTGGCTGGTGCCTCGTTTTTAATTACTGCATTACCACAATTAGAACAATACGGTAAATGAGCATAGTTTTTATGCCCGCATTGAGTGCAATCTGTAAAAAGTTCTAAACCACAGTGCCTACAAAAATTACTGACCAAGGAGAAAAGGTCATTATCATTAGGCTTTCCTTTTCTTTTGGGTGCATCCCATTTTTTTAAGATAAAATCTTTACCGCAAGAAGGGCAAAAATGATTGTTGAGGGCTTTCTCTGCTGTTTCAGTCTTTACCCGCTTAGCCCTTTCTGTAGAAGATTCTTTAAGTTCTGCCTTTTTCTTTTCTATATAGGCTCTTATTCTATTAATGGCATAAATACCCAAAGCAATTGATAAGGCAATACCAACGGTGTATCTGATATACCCACCGTAACTAGGTAAATAAGGTACTAAGCCCACAAAGAACACATAGCCCGAAAACAAGATAAAACCTAGAAAAAGTGGCCAATATTTATGCTTCCTAAATTTTATTAAAAAGAAAATTCCCATAGCTAAAATGGGAAAAGCGAAAAGCAGACGTTTTAAAAATACATTTAGATCATAGTCTCTTATGGCAGCTTGGTATTTATCATTTGCTTGGTCTTGAGCTTCATATCTTTTTTGTTGAATGGCAGCTTGTTCTTTTTGCAATGCTGATAATTGCTTGTCATTTTCTGCCAATTCATTTCTCCAATCTTGTTCTATTTGATAATATTCATCGAGTTTTTGGGCACGCGCTAACACTTCGCTATCCTCTTTAGGTGAGCCTATGGTTTGCCGTGCTGCCAGCCAATTTTCATAGGATTGTTTCTCGTTCTCATAGTTCTTTCTCACCACCTCAATGGTTTTGTTGATGCTAGAGTTTTTTTCGGCTATTTCATCGACTTTACTGCGTATGTTTCGGCTTAGGGCATCAAGACTGTCCAGTATGGCCTCGTTTTCAAAATCTTGTAGAGATGGCCTGTTGGACCAGTCATCAATATCTTCTATAATATTGTTACTCAATGCAATTAGAAAAAGGCAAAGCACAAAAGCGATGGAAAAGTTTACGATTTTGGAGGTGCGCTCCAGCTTTTTGCTATTGAGTTCCATGAGTTTAAAAAATTAGGTGCTTATAACAGTAAGCTAATTTAGTTAAAGACCGATGGCTAAACCAAAAAGCATATCTATAAAATTAGACCAATAAATATTTTTCATTGAGAATGTATGGTAAACAATTCTATATTTTCACTTCTTCCTCTCAATTCACTTTTCCCTAATGGCTTAATTTGCCAATCTGAAGTTAATTCTAGCCTTTTTTGTAAATCAGCCGAAATTAATAAATCTACCTTATAAGTGTTACACAACCCTTGAATGCGAGCTGTTGTATTCAATACATCTCCCGTAAAGATGATTTCTTTTTTTATTACGCCAATTTCTCCTGTGGTAGCCTCTCCTACATGCAAGCCTGCTTTAAATGTAGGTACCAAGCCATATTTTTTTCGGTATTTTTCAACGTGCTTTTCTAAGCTATTTTTCATGTCGAAATAGCATTGCAGGCAATTATTGTTTTTTAAGCCTTTTTCTACTTTCCAAGAGACAATTATCTCATCGCCAACGTACTGATAAATTTCGCCAGAGTAGCCAACAATAGAGTTTGATAAATCTGCATAATAGTCGCTCAGCATTTCGAAATACCTTACGTGGCCAAGCTTCTCGGCAATAGTGGTAGAAGATTTCATATCTAAAAACATAAATATTCTTTCTTCAATTGATGGTTGGTGGTATTTGCCTTTAAAAAAGTTGAGTAAAACGCCGTGCCCGATATTTTCACTAATCTCAAAATAAAAGAGTGATACACTTAGTGTTAAAGCGGTATATACTTCTACACTTAGGTAAGCGATATTAGATACAAAAACATACAGCCTTTCCCAAACAGCAGGATCTAAAAGGTTGGTTCGCAACTCTAGCGCAGTGCCCGAAGTATAGGCAATTACTGTAAAACCGAAGTTTAGTAAGATGTAAATGAGCGTTTTATAAAAAATTTTTTGCCAGAAGTTTTTATGAATGAATAAACGGTTTAAATACAGTATCTCTACAGTACCTACAACTAAGCCAACTAAGGCCATAGAAAAACTGAATAAAAAACTAACTTTTAGCTTATAGGGAATTCCAGTGGAAGGATGATAATCAAATTCACCCAATATACCTTTTTCAACTATTACGTAAACCAAACCGAAAATATACCAGATAACCCCAAAAGGGATGATTCTAGAAATATTTCTTCGTTTTTTGGGCGAGAGCATTTTTTAATTAAGAATCTAGCACGACAAATTTTCTGATCATAATGATATTATTTGAACTCTATGCTTAAGAAATATTGGAGTTTTCAAAAAGCCAATGGTAAATCCATTGGCTTCTAATTTAGTGGTAGTGCTTTTTGGGATAAGTTTTGCTATTTCATCACAATTCCCTCTCCCTTTTTATAAGCTACTTTGCCATCTACAATGGTGTATTCAATCTCTGTATCTAGCAAGGCAGATTCTTCAACAGTCATAATATCTTGAGAAAATACGGTAAAATCAGCCAGTTTGCCTATTTCGATAGAACCTTTAATATCCTCTTCAAAAGCGCCATAGGCCGCATCTAAAGTGTACGATTTTAATGCCTGCTCTCTCGTCATTTTTTGGCTAGGTTCATACCCGCCTTCTGGCTCTCCTTCTAATGTTTTTCTGCTTACAGAAGCATAAAAAGAAGCAATAGCACTTACAGGTTCTACGGGTGCATCGGTACCGTTGATCACTGTTGCACCTGTCTGAAGTAGCTTTTGCCAAACATAGGCACCTTCCTCAATACGCTCTTTGCCCAAGCGATCAATTGCCCAAGGCCGATCAGAACTCATATGAATGGCTTGTACAGCGGGAATTACGCCCAATGCCCCAAACCTAGGGATATCCTGAGCACTGATGTGTTGTGCATGTTCTATTCTAAAGCGGGCATCTTCTGCTTCTTTTGGATGCGCTTCAAAAGCTTCTTCGTAAATATCCAATACTTCTCTATTGGTACGGTCACCAATAGCGTGTGTACACACTTGAAACCCATGCTCTAAAGCCTCATTAGATACTTTTTCTACATAAGACATGGGCGTGGTTTCATGCCCAAAATGCCCTGGTCTGTCTGTATACTCCTCCAAAAGCCAAGCGCCTCTAGAACCTAAGGCACCATCGCCATAGAGCTTTATAGATCGGATGGTCAGAAAATCATCGCCCAAGCCAATACCAGGGCCTTTAGCATACCAATTGTTCAACAAAGAAGTATCTCGGCTGCTCAACATCACATACAAACGCACCTTCATTCTTTCTTCTTCAACAAATTTCATAAAAGCAGCCACGGCTAAACTGTCGGAGCCTGCATCATGAAAACTAGTCAAGCCATTTCTCAGACATTCTTCAAAGGCCAACTCCATAGCCTTACTGTGCGATTCAATGTCTTGCTGGGGCACATGCTTACCCACTATGCCCATGGCCGTTTCATTAAAGATTCCTGTAGGGTTCCCCAATTCATCCCTAATGATTTCTCCGCCTTCTACTTCTTGCACATCCATCCCTTCTGGATCTATATTGGTTACGCCTGCAATCTCCATAGCTTTGGCATTGGCAAAAGCAGCATGCCCACTAGCGTGCCTTAGCCAAACTGGGTTGTCAGGAGAAACTTCGCTCAATTTATCATGGGTCTGAAAGCCTTTGACTAATTTTTCAGGTTGCCCATTCCATTTACTCTGATGCCAACCCCTTCCTAAAATCCACTCTCCGGGCTGTGCGGTTTTAGTGGCTTCCTCCACCATAGCCACTATTTCATCATAGCTTTTGGTGTTGCTCAAGTCTAAGTTCATGATCTTATAGCCAATACCTAAAAAGTGAGCATGAGACTCAATTAAACCAGGTGTCATGGTTTTACCTTCTAAATCTAAGACTTGAGTTTCGGGGCCTTGGTGTTTTTGAGCTTCTGCAGAAGTACCTACAAAAGTAATTTTGCCATCTTTTACGCCTATGGCTTCTGCTTTGGCGTTATTTTCATCAACAGTGTAAATATTCCCATTTATTATGAGCATATCGCAGGGGTCGGATTGCTCACAAGAAGATAGAAAAAAAATAGTTGGAAATAGGAGTCCATAAAGGATAATTTTTAATACTTTCATAGTTTCAATAATTGATATGAGCCGGTAAATTTTAAACAAAAAAACCTGAAAGCAAAACTCTCAGGCTTTTAGTTACAATTAAACCAAGCAATGATGGCCTAAGCCGAACGATGCGGCTTCAATTAATGTAGTAT
Source organism: uncultured Thalassovita sp. (assembly GCA_937129345.1). GTDB lineage: Bacteria > Bacteroidota > Bacteroidia > Cytophagales > Flammeovirgaceae > Chondrinema. The sequence continues at coordinate 6,281 of CAKZMZ010000380.1, forward strand.
TGAAAAGGGAAACACCATTGCATGACAAATAAAATTTAGCAGAACGTAAGCTATTTACGCTCTTATCCACTTTTAAAAATTGGTAATTATGGAAACCATTATTAGTAATAAGTTTCTGAAGCTGGATTTTGACAAAGAAAGTAACTGTCTTATATCTATTTGGCAGACTATTAATGACATGCGCGATAGTGACTACCAGCGCTTGTTCTTAAAGTATTACGAAGCGGTTGAGAAGTTAAAGCCTACCTACATATTGATCAATGCAGCAGACGCCCAATATGCTATACCTGTAGATACACAGAGGTGGGTAAACCAACAGGTGTATCCACTATATGAAAAACTAGGAGTAAAAAAAATGGCCATTGTCATGAGCGAGTATTTTGTTGCTCAACTATCCTTTGAGCAAGTAGCGGAAGAAATTGAAGTACCTGGCATGGAAGTAGAATATTTTATCAGCCAAAAAAAGGCAATGCAGTGGTTTAAAGAGGAATAGTTTGTTTAAAAATGAATCAAATTTAGCTCAACAAAAATTTTTGGCCAAGCTTTATGCCTAATAGTAAGGCCAATAAACCAACTAAAATACTTGTGCCACCATAGATAAGGGCATGGTATATTTTTCCGTTTTTTATTAGCCCCAATAGTTCGTTATCAAAAGTAGAAAATGTGCTGAACCCACCGCAAAAACCTACCATAATTATCAGCCTTACCTCATCGGAAAAGTTTAGATTACTCAACACAAAAACAGTGGCAAAACCTAAAAAAACACAGCTTAGTGCATTGGCTGTAAAAGTACCTAGAGGAAAAGGGCTTTCGGCTTGATTTAGCAACAAGGCCAAGGCATACCGGCAGCAACTGCCTAGCCCTCCCCCCAAAAACACAAAAATTAAGTTCTTCATTTGTTTAATCAGAAATTAAGTTGCTATTATCGACCTATTTAATCAATGGACAAATGTACTAAGTCCAAACTTTAATCACTTCAGTATAAGCTTTGTATATTTGTGCATCATTCACCAAAAACACATAATTTAATGAACATTGCTGTAATTGGAGCAGGCACTATGGGAAACGGCATTGCCCATGTTTTTGCTCAATATGGAAATAAAGTAAATTTAATAGATGTCTCTGAAGAAGCCTTAAAAAAAGGGGTGGCCAACATTACCAAAAACCTAGATAGGCAACTCAAGAAAGAAAAGATTACGCAAGCGCAAAAAGAGGCGGCCTTGGCCAACATCACTACGCTTACATCTATAGCCGAGGGTGTAAAACTAGCCGAATTAGTAGTAGAGGCGGCAACTGAAAATGAAGCAGTTAAACTTAAGATATTTGAAGAAATGGATGAAGCAGCGCCTCAATCTGCGATTTTGGCTTCTAATACTTCATCCATTTCCATTACCAAAATTGCCTCGGTTACTAAAAGACCTGAGCAGGTAATAGGCATGCATTTTATGAACCCCGTACCTGTGATGAAACTGGTGGAAGTCATTAATGGCTATCTTACTTCTAAAGCAACCACCAAAAAAATCATTGAGATTTCAGAGTCGATTGGAAAAGTACCCGTAGCAGCCAATGATTATCCAGGTTTTGTGGCCAACCGCATTTTAATGCCTATGATCAATGAGGCCATTTATACGCTTTACCATGGCGTAGCTGGCGTACAAGAGATAGATACCATTATGAAATTGGGCATGGCACACCCTATGGGGCCTTTGCAACTTGCCGATTTTATAGGTTTGGATGTTTGCCTTTCTATTATGAAAGTGCTGCACAACGGTTTGGGCGAAGACAAATACGCCCCTTGCCCACTCTTACAAAACATGGTTACCGCCGGTAGAAAAGGCGTGAAATCTGGCGCTGGCTTTTACGACTGGAGCCACGGTACCAAGGACTTGGTGGTAGCTGAGCAGTTTAAGTGATTTTGATAAAACGATGCTGTTCAGGGTGTAGAAACTCTGTACAGCTTCTTTATTAAGTTTTGGAAGTTTTTATTTGCCAAAAAATTCATAGCTAGCTACTCTGACGAATGGGGGAGTAACTACCTATGATTTGTGCACTTATATATCATTTATAGGATGAACAGTCATAATATTTAATTATATAACTATCCCCTCTCCGACAACTCCATCCACCGCAAGGTTCTTTCATCAATCACCTCCATCAATTCGCTAATTTGTTCTGATAGTTTTTGAAGTTCTTCGTGATCGGTGATACTGCCTGAACTTAGCTTTGCTTCTAATTCTGCTTTTTGGGTTTCTAGTTTTTCTATTTCAATTTCTAATGCTTCAAACTCCTTTTTTTCCTTGTAAGAAAGCTTTGATTTATTAGGGGTTTGGGTTTGTGATTTTTGATTTTGTGCTTTTGCCTCTTCTTTTTCAACTTTTTGTGCCTGTTTCTCTTGCCGCTCCTTTGCTTCTATGTAATCTCTATATTCAAGATACTTTCCATTAAAATCAGAGATTTTGCCTTCGCCTTCAAAAATGAATAAATGGTCTGTAAGCTTGTCCATAAAATAGCGATCATGCGATACAATGATCAAGCAACCAGGAAAATTGAGCAGAAAATCCTCTAATACATTGAGTGTGAGCAAATCCAAATCGTTGGTTGGCTCATCAAGGATCAAGAAGTTTGGATTTTTCATGAGCACAGTCAATAAATAAAGTCTGCGTTTTTCGCCACCGCTCAATTTTGCTACATAATCATGCTGTTGCTTGGGCGGAAACAAAAACTTCTGTAACATTTGCGATGCGGTAATCTTAGAACCATCAGGCTGCTCAATTACTTCGGCAATATCACTAATTACTTCAATTACCTTTTTATTATCTTCCAGTTGGATTCCTGATTGGGTATAATAGCCAAAAACCAGCGTTTCGCCTTGTACAATGCTACCAGTGTCGGGCTTTTCTTTTCCAGTGAGCATATTTAGAAAAGTACTCTTACCTACGCCATTAGGGCCAACAACACCAATGCGCTCCCTTCTTTTAAATACATAGTTAAAATCAGCTACAATTTTTAAGTCGCCATAGCTTTTGTGTACATGTTCAATCTCCATCACTTTTTTGCCCAATCGGCTCATGTTGGTAGCCATATCCACCGATTTCTTTTCATTATTGACACTTGCCTTCTCTTTTAATCCTTCAAAAGCATCAACCCGATATTTGGCTTTGGTTCCACGAGCCTTTGGCATGCGCCTGATCCAATCTAGCTCCTTGCGCATCAGGTTTTTAGCTTTATCGGTTTCGCGCTGCAATTGCTCCTCGCGCTCTGCTTTGGCTTCTAGGTAAGAAGAATAATTGCCCTTATGCCTAAACATTTGCTGGTTTTCAATCTCAAAAATTTCATCGCAAATCCTGTCTAAAAAATAGCGGTCGTGCGTAACCAATAATAAAGTAAGGTTTTGTTTGATGAGGTATTGCTCCAACCATTCAATCATATCCAAGTCCAAATGGTTGGTAGGCTCATCCAATATTAAAAAGTTAGGTTGGGCAATTAAAACCCTACTAAGTGCAACCCTTTTCTTTTGCCCACCAGAGAGTTCGCGCACAGGTTGGGTTAACTTAGGTACTTTCAACTTAGAAATTACCTCTTTGATTTTCACCTCGTAATCCCAAGCTTTAAAGCGTTCCATTTGATCGGTAGCTGTATTTAGTTTTTCTAGTTGTCCATCAGAAGGGTCGTTTTCATAAGATGCCAAAGCCGCTTCATAATTTTTAACTGCACTTAGCATGGGGTCATCCCCTCTAAAGATAAAATCTTCTATCGTGTCATCGGCTTTAAAATCAGGCTCCTGCGCCAAGATATCGTAGGTGATTTCTTTATTGTAGGCCAATACTCCGCTATCAGGTGTGTCTTTATATGTTAGTATATTTAGTAGGGTGGTTTTACCCGTACCATTAGCAGCAACCAAAGCCACTTTTTGCCCTTTTTCAATACCAAAATTCAAGTTTTCAAAGAGTACCTTTTCTCCAAAGGATTTTGTCAAGTTTTCTACAGATAGACAATTCATAAATCAAAATTACACAGAATTTTGGGAAGAGAAAGTTTGTTGGTGTGAGATGTTTAGTAGTGAAGTTGTATAATTGTCAAAAGCAGTTCTTTTTCATCAAAAATGTTAGATTTGATGACAACCTACAAAACTTCAATAACTAGGATCCAATTGCCAAAATCTAAACTCTAATAACTACCCATGCCCCAAAAAATAAAAGTCCTCATTGCCCCCAATTCTTTTAAAGGAAGTATGAATGCCTTGGTTGCTGCCGATGCTATTGAGAAAGGATTGATACGCGCCAGTGAAAACTTTGAGATCATTAAAACGCCCATTGCAGATGGTGGCGATCACTTTGCTGACATAATGACTTTTGCTTTGCAGGGCAAAATGAAAAAAGTGGCTACTGAAAATGCATTGGGTGAAAAAATTGAGGCTGCTTATGGCGTGGTTGAAAAAAATAAAACCGCTATTATAGAAATGGCAAAAGCGTCAGGGTTGGCCCTTATCGAACATAAAAAATTAGAACCATTAAAGGCAAGCTCTTACGGCACCGGCTTGCTCATCAAAGATGCCATTGAAAGCGGATATAAAAATATAGTTTTAGGAATTGGTGGTAGCGCTACCAATGATGGTGGCGTAGGCATTGCCGCAGCATTGGGCGTAAGATTTATCAATCAACAAGAAGAAAGTTTTGTGCCTGCCGGCGGCACATTAAAAAAAATAGTAAATATTGATGTATCTGAAGCAATTGATTTTTTGGAGGGGATTTCCATTAAAATAGCTTGCGATGTAGAAAATCCGCTGTTGGGTGAGCATGGGGCTGCTGCGGTTTTTGCCCCTCAAAAAGGTGCTTCGGCAGAGGAGGTAAAAACCATAGAAGAAAATCTGCAACAGCTTGCCCAAATCATTGAGAAAAGCAATGGTAAAAAAATAGGAAATCTAAAACACGGAGGCGCAGCAGGAGGCATTGCAGCAGGCTTATTCGGCTTACTAGATGCGCAATTGGTAAACGGCACCGACTTGGTGATGGAAGAACTATCTCTATTAAAAAAAATACAAGATTGCGATGTGGTCATTACCGCTGAGGGTAAATTGGATATGCAAACTTTAGAAGGCAAAGGGCCATACGGCATTGCGATTAAAGCAAAAGAAACTGAAAAAATAGTCATCGGTATAGGCGGCAGCATTCCTTCAACAAATACTGAAAAATTCAAAGCCTTTGATGCTATGTTCGGTCTACCCGATGGCCCTATGACTTTAGAAGATGCCATGCAAAATGGGGAGCAGCTCTTAGAAAATCTTTCTTGCGAAATCGGTAAACTTATGATGGCAATTCTTCGTCATCCTTTCTCTCGGTAAGCTTTAATGACTCAAACCATTGATAGGCTTCTTCTAAATGCTCAAAAGGTGCAATTTTTACACTTTTGCTTATATTCTTAAATTGACTGATAAAAAGTTTGGTTTTGGAATCTACGTACTTGGTAGGTTTTACCATGATAGCTATTTGTAAATTAAAGCCCAACTTGGCAAATAGCTGAGGTATAAAAACAGCCGCAAACCAACTCTTAGTTCTAAGACTGGTTTTCCCTAATGCAGTGTGATCAATCAGAATTTTATGGATGCCCGCTCTTGTTGCATGCTCTAATAGGTGCTCATAAGCAAATCTATAAGCAGAGAACCCTATGTCATCCACCAATTTAATGGTGAGGAAATGATCTTGCAGCGAGCGCTCTATTTTTACATTAGCTTCTTCTAATATAGTTTCCATGGCTATTATTTTTGAAGTCATATTCAATACTTAAATTACGAAAAGGATTATATAATTAGATTACCTTTGCTACTGAAAAAGACAATCCTAACTTTTGCGAGGCACATACTTTTTCCATTGATGAAAAAGTATGCAAAAAATCTAGGAAAATTTGAAACGGTGCGACCGTCGCTCGCTTCGCTCAAACAACAAATTTTCCATTTATTTTTAACTTTTACAGCTATCAGAAACCTAGATTAATATACCTTATTACGGAAAATAACCAAAAACAGATTTAACAAATACACAAACGGCCTTAACCAAATACGAAATGAAGGAAAATATAGCGCTGAACAAAAATGAAGACGCCTTTAAACAACTTTGTTATAAACTCAGCCACAAGCTAGAACAAGTAAAATTAGGTGGTGGGGAAAAGAAAATTGCCAAACAATACGAAAAAGGAAAGCTCACTGCGAGAGAACGCATCAATTTTTTAAAAGATGATGAGGCAGATTTTTTGGAAATTGGAGCTTTTGCCGGCGAAGGTATGTACAAGGAATACGGCGGGTGCCCATCAGGCGGTGTGGTGGTAGGCATTACTAAAGTGAGCGGCAGGCAATGCATTGTTGTTGCCAACGATGCTACCGTAAAAGCAGGAGCCTGGTTTCCGATAACCGCCAAAAAGAATTTAAGAGCGCAAGAAATCGCTATTGAAAACAACTTGCCCATTATTTATTTGGTAGATAGCGCTGGTGTTTTCCTACCCATGCAAGATGAAATCTTTCCCGATAAAGAACATTTTGGACGTATTTTTAGAAATAATGCGGTGATGTCTTCCAAAGGCATCTTACAGATTGCTGCTATTATGGGCAGTTGTGTAGCAGGTGGTGCTTATTTACCTATTATGTCTGATGAATCTTTGATAGTAGAGGGTACGGGCTCTGTGTTTTTAGCAGGCTCTTATTTGGTTAAGTCTGCCATTGGGGAAAGTATAGACAATGAAACGCTTGGAGGCGCTACTACCCATACTGAAATCTCTGGCGTAGTCGATTATAAATGTGAGAACGATGAAGCATGCCTAGAACAAATCAAAAGATTGATGGACAAAGTGGGTGATAATGAAAAAGCAGGCTTTAATAGAACAGAATCAAAATCGCCTAAAACTCCTACCGAAGAAATATTTAGGCATTTCCCAATTGATCGGGCCAAGCCTTATGACACCATACAAATTATAGACAGTTTGGTGGATGCCAACTCTTTTGATGCCTACAAAGAAGGCTATGGCCAATCTTTGATTTGTGGTTATGCAAGAATAGATGGCTGGGCAATAGGTATTGTTGCCAATCAGAGAAAAATCATCAAATCTAAAAAAGGCGAAATGCAAATGGGCGGGGTCATCTACTCCGACTCTGCTGATAAGGCAGCAAGGTTCATTATGAACTGTAACCAGAAAAAAATTCCTTTGGTTTTCTTCCAGGATGTTTCTGGGTTTATGGTAGGCAGCAGAGCAGAACACGGTGGCATTATAAAAGACGGTGCTAAAATGGTGAATGCCATGTCTAATTCAGTGGTACCAAAATTTACCATAGTTACCGGAAACTCTTACGGAGCTGGCAATTATGCCATGTGCGGAAAGGCTTATGACCCAAGACTAATTGTAGCTTGGCCAACTGCACAAATGGCGGTTATGAGTGGGGCGTCTGCCGCCAAAACGTTGTTACAAATCAAGGTTTCCGCTTTAAAGGCAAAAGGTAAAGAGTTGAGTGACGAAGAGCAAAAAGAAATGCTGGATGAAATAAAGGCAAGATATGATGAGCAGCTTTCACCGTACTATGCTGCTTCAAGATTGTGGGTAGATGCCATCATCAATCCTTTAGAAACCAGAAAAGTGATTTCAGCAGGAATAGAAATGGCCAATCATGCTAAAATTGAAGCAGCCTTTAATGTAGGAAACATTCAGACATAAAAAAAGCCCAAGTTTGTCACTTGAGCTTCATGTTATATCTAATTTACAATTAATATTCCCAAAGCAATGCTTCGTATTCCATTAACTGCATTACTGCATTTTGTGCTTCTATAAACGAGCGCTTACTTTCACCGTAAACATCCATGATTCTGTTGTCCTTGGGGTTTTCATATTTTACCAACATGCCATCAGGTAATCTTAATGTAAATGCATCAGCTATGTTGAGGTGTGCACCAGCATTTTGTGGATTGTACCAAATAGCATTAGGATTGTTCTTAAATAATTTGCTTGCCAACTCTTTATACGAGAAAGAAGCTACTGTTTTATCAATACCTGTTGGAGTTTGCTCGGCAGGAATAATCAATGTAAAAGCAAGTATATCGTGCTTCATTCTAGATTCTCTTTTATCAAAAAGTAAATCTTCTTTCATCTCTAGAATGTAAAGTTGTCTTGGAAGATATTCTTCAGGACCTAGTTCTACCTCTTTTTCTGGTTCGTTGGTCCAAGGATCAACATTATCAAAACCCAAGTCGTCTTCATCGTTTTTGCCGCTCAAGGGAATTTTTAAATTTTCTAAAAATTCTTTTTTAGACATTACTGTATTTAAAGAATCATTTTTATAAGGTGTAACAATTCCTTGTTTAACAGCATCCACTAAAAGTTTAGAAATCTCATTGTTTTGAGCAAATAGCGGCGCATTTATTTTAGTACGTAAATCATACCTATACCACAAGCTCTTTTTAAACATGATGTCATCCTTACGTACTGGGTTTAAGGATTGCTTGTTGTAAAGTTCTTTATCAGCTACATCATTCTTTGCTAACTGCGCAAAACCTGTTTGAAAACTTAGTAAACCAAGTATTAATACAATTGATAGTTTGTGCATAATTTGAATAAAATATTATAAGAATGTAAAAAATGTAGATGTTTAGCTCATAAAAATACTTTAAAGATTTATATCAAAAATCATACCCTTGAACTGCATATTTAATGCATATATCGAAAAATGGTAACCTTACTGACTATTTAATAACCAATTGTATGCCATGTAATCTACTTGGGCAGAATTTTTAATATTTACATCTGCATAACGGTTAAGGTAGTCAATGAGTGTGCCATCTCTCTTAAAGTCTTTTCCAAACCATAAGAATATCTTAGACACTTGAACTCGATTTTCGGTGATTAAGTTCTTGCTTTCATCATTAATAAACTCATCGGCCTGTTTATCCATTAAAGAATCCAAAGTTTCTGGAACATAGGCTTTATTAAGTAACCTAGGGCAAGATATTGAGGCACAATTGATTACGAAATGGATCCTGGATTCTTTAAAATGCCCTCTCAAAATATCGTGCTCTATATTGTTTAAACTAAGACTCGTATTTCCTATATCTATAAATTGTACATCCCAAATAGAATTGACAAAGGGTATTGAAATAGAAGGATTCAAATCTTTTATACTTTTTAAAGGATAATTATCAGTAATCAACTGTATAGTAAAGGCATTGTACGCATTGATCCAATAAGCCATTTGTTCTTCTCTACTCCAAGTATTGGTATCAGGCGGATTGGCTTTCAAGCTTTCTAGGTACTCATTTAGAAGCATAGAGTCTTGCTTAACTCCAGGATAATCTACCCAGCCTTTTTCATCTATATACAAGGTTAGAAGAGAATCTAGTAAATGATGGGATGGCACCTCAGACTGGTAATCGAAATCTAACTTTGTTTGTTTACAGCTCCAAAAACCAAAAGCCACTACGAGAAGAACTATACAAATCGATTTAAATTTGCAGAATATTTTTTCCATTGATATATTCTTAAAAACAATTAAAATTTTATGGCTGCAACACCTTCTAATATGATACCTTTGGGGACTTTAGCCCCTGATTTTAAACTTACAGACACCCTTACTGACAAAACCCTTGGCCTTTCTGACTTACCTGAGAAAAAGGCCACAGTAGTCATGTTCATCTGCAATCATTGTCCTTATGTAAAAATGCTTTTAGATGAAATCGTGAGTGTAGCCAATGAATACATAGCTAAAGAAGTAAATTTTGTAGCAATCAGTTCTAATGATATAGAAAATTATCCTGATGATGCGCCAGATAAAATGAAGGAGTTGGGCGAAAGCATTAAAATGCCATTTCCTTACCTTTTTGATGAAACCCAGGAAGTTGCCAAAGCTTACCAAGCTGCTTGCACACCTGATTTCTACATATTCGATAGAGATTTAAAATGTGCTTATAGAGGACAGTTTGATGATGCCCGACCAGGTAACGACAAAGCAGTTACTGGCAGAGATTTAAGAAAGGCACTCAATGAAATTATTGAAGGGAAAGCAGTTTCTTTTGAGCAAATACCTAGTATAGGTTGTAACATCAAATGGAAAAAAAACAGCCAGTAAATATGATTTCCTGGCTGTTTCAGTAATTATGATGATTTAAAAGTCAGGCAATCTTTCTTTCTAAAGATGGTATACCTTTCACTTCTACTACTATGTTGTTGAGCGAAGCATGGGCAATGTAGTTTTCAATGATTTCAATTACATCATGATCAATGAGTGTTGAGCGTGTACCATCAATAATTACCCTAGAGTTTTCGGGTAATTCTTCTAACAATTTTAAAATACTGCCCTTATTTAAGAATGAGACTTCCTCTGCAAGTGTAATCTTGATAACATCTCCTGCATGATGATCCTCTTTGTGGAAAAAATACGGCGTTTTAAAGTTGTTTCTTAAAATGTAGAAAATGGCTACTACCATACCTATAGAAATACCTTTTAGCAAGTCGGTAAAGACAATACCTAAAATGGTAACCACAAAAGGTACAAATTGCATATTGCCTAGTTTGTACATTCCTTTAAACAATGAAACTCTCGCCAATTTATAGCCCACCATTAATAAAATAGCGGCCAATGAGGCCAAAGGAATCATATTGAGTAGGTTGGGTATTGAGATTACACACACCAAAAGTAGAATACCATGAAAAACAGTAGCTACTTTTGTTTTGCCACCCGAACTAATGTTGGCAGAACTTCTTACAATTACCTGAGTAATGGGTAAACCGCCTATCAGACCAGAAAAGAAATTTCCTACACCTTGGGCTTTTAACTCCAAATTGGTGGGCGTTACACGCTTGTATGGATCCAATTTGTCTGTAGCTTCTACACATAAAAGGGTTTCTATAGAAGCGACCAAGGCTATTGTAATAGCAGTTATGTAAACATTAGAATTGGTGATTTGAGAGAAATCCGGCAATGAAAACAACCCTAAAAAACCAGTAAAATCTTCAGGTATTGGGATATCTACCAAGTGAAAGTTTTTTACATTGTCCACGATTTCATTGCCTAGTGCCAATACAGGTACAAAACCCTTAAAGAATTGATTGAGCACAATACCTAGTAAGACCACTAATAAAGGCCCTGGTATAAACTGCTTAAGCTTTTTATCCTTCATGTAGGAAGAATCCCACAAAATAAGCACAAACAGAGAAAGCACAGAAATTACAATGGCTCCCGGACTATTGTAAACTATAGAGTAATAAATCTCAGAAAGCGTATTGTGCCCATCGGCTTGCAAGAAGCCCCAATCGCCTTCAGGGTCTCTATCATAGCCAAGTGCATGAGGGATTTGCTTTAAAATCAGGATAATACCTATACCTGCCAACATGCCTTTGATCACTGAGGAGGGAAAATAATACCCGATAATACCGGCTCTTAAAAAACCCAGTAGAACTTGCAGTAGACCTGCGATCATTACCGCCAGTAAAAAGGTCTCGAAACCTAAAAAGCCTATGGCATCGAAAACGATGACTGCCAAACCTGCTGCAGGGCCGCTAACCCCTAGCGGCGACTGACTGATTATACCAACAACAATACCGCCTATAATGCCCGATATAATGCCCGAAAACAAAGGAGCACCTGAGGCCAAAGCAATGCCCAAGCATAAAGGCAAAGCCACTAAAAAAACCACTAAACCAGATGGTAAATCATAATTTAGATTCTTAAATACATTTTTGTCGAGTGAAGGATGGGACTTAGACATATAATTGAAAAAGTATAGTTTAATTCATCGATAAACACCTTCTTCTCATAGAGACTGTTCTATGATAAATGGCTTTGTGAGTGGTAAACCTTTTATGAAATAGCCTTAATTGATATGCTTATAGACAAGATGTAGCTTGAGTGTAATTTTGAGGAGCCTGCTTTTAGTTCAATACTACTCTTCTTTTGTTCAATATACCATTAAATTACTTTACTTTGAAATTTTTTCCTGAATAAGCAGCTGTACAAATTAAAATTAACTAAAACGCTCCCTAGGGTCAGTCATAAAGTACTTATTTTGAGCTCATTAATCAAAACCCTAAAGGGGCTAACCTGCCGAGATTAACCATATTTATTTTTGTGTTCTTAATTACGACTAAATAAAAGAATCCAATCAGTTTTCATATGACTGAAATAGGCTCATAACCTTGAGTTTTATCACTCCAAAAAAAGCCTCAGCAAATATTTTTGTAGACATTTTTGAAGTGCCTTTTGTGCGGTCTGTAAAGATGATGGGAACTTCCTTGATTTTAAAGTTATACCGCCATGCCTTAAATTTCATTTCTATTTGAAAGGCATAACCTACAAATCTGATCGAATCTAGATTGATTTTTTCAAGCACTTGCCTGGTGTAACATTTAAAGCCTGCAGTAGCATCTGAAATAGGCATACCGGTAATGAATTTTACATACATACTGGCAAAGTATGACATAATGACCCTATTCATTGGCCAATTGACAACATTTACCCCTGTAATATATCTAGAACCTATAGAAAGATCATTACCTTCATTGGTACATGCTTCAAACAATCTCACCAAATCTCTTGGGTTGTGAGAAAAATCGGCATCCATCTCAAATATATAATCGTAACCATTGGCCAAGGCGTATTTAAAACCTGTAATGTATGCCGTTCCTAGGCCAGATTTTTTGCTTCTTTCGATCAAATGAATAAGTCCATCGAACTGCTTCTGCATTTCTTTTACTTTATGTGCGGTACCGTCGGGAGAACCATCATCCACTATCAAAATATGAATATCAATATAAAGGCTCAGGATTTCTGAGATGATTCCCTCTATATTTTCAATCTCATTATATGTGGGTATGATAACTATTTGCTTGGACAATGCTGAGAATTTTTACCCTACAAAAGAATATTAATTGTTAATTGTTAATTGTTAATTGTTAATTGTTAATTTGATAACGTCAATCTTTATCACAACTCCACAGACTTTCTATAAGAGTGCTCATGCAGCTAGGTCAGCTCACGCAAATCAACAGGTACTACTGAAGAAACGCCTTGCTCCACCATAGTTATTCCATAGATCACATCTGTTGTAGACATGGTTCTTTTGTTATGGGTAACTATGATAAATTGAGAATTGGCAGAAAACTTCTTTATAATTTTATTGAACTTATCGATGTTGGCGTCATCAAGTGGCGCATCAACTTCGTCAAAAATACAAAAAGGTGCTGGCTTGAGTAGATATATTGCAAAAAGTAAGGCTGTAGCAGTTAAGGTCTTTTCCCCACCTGAAAGCTGATTAATGGTCAAAGGTTTTTTACCTTTTGGCTGTGCAATAATTTCTATTTTGGAGGTAAGTGGCTCATTTTCATCCTCCAAAACCAAATCGCAACTATCTTGGTCGGTAAACAAAGATCGAAATACCTCTTGAAAGTTTGTTCTTATATGCGTAAATGCTTGAATGAAGTTCTCCCTAGCGACCGTATCAATTTCAGTTATGGTAGTATTTAGAGAGTCTATGGCCTCTAAAAGGTCGCCCCTTTGTTCGGTAATAAAATCATTGCGCTCTTTGATCTCGTTATAGGCCTCAATAGCCATATGGTTTATGGGGCCTATTTTTTCCATTTTTTGCTTAATACCATCCACTTCTTCGCGCAAAGCATCTATACTAAACTCTTCTACTTCTTTCTCTTCAGGGTCCTTGAACAAATCCTCGACCGCAACAGCAAATTCTACAGAAACGCGCTCTTGTACAGAAGCAGTTTTCATATTGATTTCATTGGCCTGATCTTTCAATTCCGTTGACATTCCATCAACCTGTTCTTTTTTCCTGTGCAGTTCTCTAATGGTTTTCTCTAGTTCTGAAATATTGCCTCTAGTATTATAATAGTCTTTCTCGGCCTCATTTACCCCTTCCTCAATAGAGGTTTTCTCTTCATAGAGATCGATCAACTGTTGGTCATTGTCGTTGGCATGGGCTTCTAGTTGCTGTATTTCCTCATTGGTATGCATGAGGTCTTGGCGGTGGTTTTCGATTTTTGCCTTGCCCCTATCAAAGGCATTTTCCTTATAGTCAATTTCTTTTTCTAAGCTATCGAGCTTGTTGGTATGTTGATGGAAAATAAGATTTTTCTGATTAAAATCTGCCGATGTCTGATTTAGTTGCTCGGTTTCGGCATCTAGCTGCTCCCTTAAAGACTCTAAATGTGCATCAAGGGTCTCGAGTTCGCTTTCTGCTGTTTCAAGTTCTGGAAAAGCCTCAGCAATTTTTTCTTTAAGGTCGGCAAGCCTTTCCTCTATATGTTCTCTTTTATTCTGCTGATCTAAGAGCAACTCAGAAAACTGCTCTTTTTTAGATTGTACTCCTGCCAATTCTTGTCTGTTAAAACTGATTTCTTCCTGCAGTTTTGTGATCACTTCTTGTTGAGTTTCTCCTTTTAGGTAAGAAACATCTTTGTGCTTTTGCTCTATTATTTTTTCGAGGTTTTTATTTTTTTGCTGAAGCTCTTTTATCCTATGGTTGAGTTTTTCTAAGTTTTTGGCCCTACCCAATTTTTTACCTTCAAAAAGGCCTACAGACCCACCCGTAACACTATTAGGCCTCTTGATCAGCTTTCCATTTTGTGTGATAAAAGTCAATCCTTCACCCCTTGGTAAACTTTCCTGATTGCTTGTGATCACATATACGTTATCAAGTAAGTAGCAAACCAATTCCCTGTATTTTTCATCGAACTCGACAACACTCATGGCAGGTATGGCATCTTCAAATTGCTTATAGCTGCTAGGAGAAAAACCCTCAAATTTTTCAAGTACCAAGAAATTACCCTTGCCCTTAGCCGAGTCGCTTAGCAAGTTGACTGCCTCTAAAGCTTGGACTTCTTGTTCTAGTATGTAGTAATTAAGGTAGGGCTCTAAATAATTCTCTATGCAAACCCTAAATTTTTCTTCTGCAGCAACCACATCCGATAAAAGCGGATAGTTTTTCCCCCACTTGGTTTGCTTTCTCAAAAACTTGATGGCTTGGGGGTAACCTTCGAGGTTGTCTACCATAGACTTGGTTAAACTGTGCTCATTTTGCTTGGCATCTAACTCGCGGTTATTTTTCACCAACTCTTCTTTCAATTTTGTTAGGGATGCTTCCGCGGCTTCAATCTGTTTGTCTAGTTCTTTCTGCTTGTAGACTGCCCTTTCTAACTTGGCTCCTTTTTCTTTTAAGTCTGCCTCTAAACTTACTAAACGCTCATCAAAAGCCTCTAAGTTGGCTGTTTTTTCGGTAGAGTCAGAGTGCTCTTTCTCCAATTCTTGCTGCAAAGAGGTCTGCTGTACTTGGTTGATCTCTAAGTCTTTCTTTAGCTGGTAAACCCTATTCTGCTTGGATTTGTACTGTTGGGATAGTTCTTTTAGCTCCTCCTTAAGTTTATCGGTAGTTTCTTTTTGTTTACCGTGCTCCTTTTTACTGCTTTCGAGCTCAAAACTGGCCTCTTTTAAAGCGTGTTGCGATTGCTCCTTTTCCTTAATCAATCCTTCTATGCTAAACTGAGCTCTTTCATTGCTTTTTTGCTCTTCTGCAAGTTGTATCTGTAAACTATTGGCCCTTTCTGACAAAAACCGTAAACGCTCGCTTTTTATCTTTTTTTCACTCTCAAACTGCCTGGTTTTGTTCACATGCTCATTAAGTGTTTTTTGCCTAGATGCCAACAACTGCTCTTTCTTTACTAAGTCTAGTTTTTCATTCTCTAGGGCGGCCTCTTGCTCAGCTTGTTGTTTCTGTAAGGATACCTTTTCTGTATTTAAGCGTTCTATCTCTTTTTCAAGCTGTTGCTTTTTTTGGATAAAATCTTTGAGTGAGGCTTTAGCGAGTAGAATAGATCTTTCTTTATAGGCATTTTTTAAGCGAAGGTATTTTTCAGCCTGTTTGGCCTGTCTTTCCAAAGAGCGCATGTTCTTGCCTATTTCATGCAGTAAGTCTTCCACACGCTCTAAATCTGCACTGGTATCGCTTAGTTTTTTTAGGGTTTCTTTTTTTCTTTTCTTAAATTTTGAAATGCCTGCTGCCTCTTCAAAAAGTTGCCTTCTCGACTGGTTTTGGTCATTGAGTATTTCATCGACCATTTTCAGTTCTATAATGGCATAACTATCTGAACTTACGCCGGTGTCCATAAAAAGGGACTGTATATCTTTAAGCCTGCAAGTAACTCCATTTAATAAGTACTCGCTATCTCCTGAACGATAATACCTGCGCGAGATCATGACCTCTGAATACTCAGTGGGAAGCAGGTTTTTGGTATTTTTAAAAGACAGACTCACCTCGGCCATTTGTTGTGCCTTGCGATTTTTGGTGCCATTAAAAATAACATTTTCCATTTTATCAGACCGAAGCGCTTTGCTACTCTGCTCGCCCAATACCCACCTTATCGCATCCACTACATTGGACTTACCACTGCCATTGGGGCCTACAACAGCGGTAACACCTTCGTCAAAATTGAGTATTACCTTCTCTCCAAAACTTTTAAATCCCTTAATTTCAAGGCGTTGTAACAACATGTTGTATTTTTAAAAATGATATGCGACTAAAAATCAGTTCGACGCTTAATAGGTTGGCTACTGACTAATGAAAAATGAAAAGCAAAAATAAAATTATTTTGTAGATTTGGATAAGCCCTACAAAAGGAAAGTAATTATTTTTTATTTGGAGGCTTATCTTTTTACTTAGCAATCCCTTAAATGCAGGAGGCAATATAAGATAGAATATGGAAGAAATCATTGAAATTATAGTTTCTTTAATCGGCTTGATTTTCTATTGGCTGCTCACTTCTAGAAAATCAGGTTCAAAAAAGAAAAAAGTTAAAAAGGTACAACCGCCTAGATCTTCAAGGCAAAGAGAACAAGAAGACAGGCCGGAGCCACAAGAGGTTTACGAACCAGTTGAAGAAGACATAGAAGAAAAAGAAGAGAAGGAAGAAGAGATTGGCAAGCCCCTTAGTTTTGAAGAATTGCTAGAGCAATTTACAGGTGGTAAAAGTAAAAAGCCCGTATTCGAAGCGCCCGACGAGCCAGAGGCCAGCCAACCGACCAAGCTGCCGCCCTATGAAAGTGACGAGTATTTAGACGAATACAAACCCATTGTAAAAGGTGGCGAAAGACTCATGAAACCCGGTGAACACACTGGTTCTATATTAAAAAAATCTATAGAAGAACTGCCCACGCCCAAGGTAAGTACGCCAGCATTAAGATCAGAAAAATATAGGAAACGGGGTAAGCAAAAGAACAAATACGCTAAACTGCTGCAAAATAAAAACAGCTTAAAAAATGCGCTTATAATGAAAGAAATCTTCGACAGAAAACACTTTTAAAAGTAAAACCCATTGAGTAGCTCAATGGGTTTTTGTTATATGCATAAAAAGTTTATTCTTAAAAAATCTGCCAGGTAATTCTTAAGGCTACTTTAACTTAGAAAAATCGTAATTATCAAGGTACTTTGTGGTGAAGTTACCAGCATTAAAACCTTCATCGTTCATCAAATCTAAATGAAATGGAATGGTCGTTTTAATTCCCTCTATTACAAATTCTTCTAAGGCGCGCTTCATTCTCACAATGGCTTCTTCCCTTGTTTGAGCATAAACAATCAATTTGGCTATCATAGAATCGTAATATGGAGGGATTACATAACCTGCATATACATGGCTATCTACTCTAACACCTGCCCCACCCGGATAATGCAAATTGGTTATTTTGCCAGGACTTGGCCTAAAGTTATTCGCAGGATCCTCTGCATTGATCCTACATTCTATTGAGTGGCCATTAGGATAATAATTCTCCCCACTGATCTGAATGCCCGCAGCTACCTTAATTTGTTCTTTGATCAAATCGTAGCTCGTAACCATTTCAGTTACAGGATGCTCTACTTGTATCCTTGTATTCATTTCCATAAAGTAGAAATCGCCATTTTTATCTACTAAGAACTCAATAGTGCCAGCGCCTTCATAATTTACCGCTTTGGTCCCTTTTATGGCTGCCTCACCCATACGCTGCCTCAAATCATCGGTCATTACGGGTGAGGGGCTTTCTTCCACTAACTTTTGATGCCTTCTCTGTATAGAGCAATCCCTTTCAGACAAATGGCAAGCATTGCCGTGCTTATCGCCAAAAACTTGAATCTCTACGTGCCTTGGCTCCTCTACAAATTTTTCTAGATACATACCATCGTTGCCAAAGGCGGCGGCGGCTTCTGCCTTGGCGCTTTCCCAAGCTTTCTTAAACTCTCCGTCGTTGTTAACTACCCGCATGCCTTTACCTCCACCTCCTGCCGTAGCTTTTAAGATAACCGGGTATTTAATTTCGTTCGCTAGTTCAATGCCCTGTTCCATAGATTCTAACAAACCCTCAGACCCAGGTATAGTAGGTACACCGGCAGCTTTCATGGTAGCTTTTGCAGTAGCTTTATCGCCCATAGAGGTGATCATTGCCGCTGAGGCACCGATAAACTTGATGTTGTATTCTTCGCAAATTTGAGAGAATTCGGCATTTTCAGATAAAAACCCATATCCCGGATGTATGGCATCTGCGTTGGTGATCTCGGCTGCGGCCATTAGGTTAGGAATGTTTAAATAAGAACCTGAGCTTGCAGGTGGGCCAATGCAAACGGCTTCATCGGCAAAACGCACGTGTAAGCTGTCTTTGTCTGCTTGGGAGTAGACCGCCACCGTTTTTATTCCCATTTCCTTACAGGTCCTGATGATTCTCAGTGCTATTTCTCCCCTGTTCGCTATTAAAATTTTCTTAAACACAGTGTATTGTAGTTTTAATTCAAATTTTCATAAAAACTAAAAAATAGAAGTATCAGAAGGCTTTACTTAGGATGGGTCGACTAAGAATAGAGGTTGGTCGTACTCAACTGGAGAAGCATTCTCCACCAAAACTTTCACTATTTTTCCGCTTACTTCAGATTCAATTTCATTGAAAAGCTTCATAGCCTCAATAATGCACACTACATTACCGGCTGCTACATTGTCTCCAACATTTACAAAAGGATCAGACTCTGGACTTGAAGAGCGATAAAAAGTACCGATCATAGGAGACTTTATGGTCACATAGTTACTGCTGTCTTCTTTTGGGGCTTCTTCTTTAACTTCTTTTTTGGGAGGGGGCGTATTTTGTTGTGGAACAGCAACCGGCTGTTGGACTACGGGAGTTACTTGCTCTACTGTTTTTAACACTGCTTCACTTTGTTTTTTAACATGTAGCTTGATTTCATCTGTTTCGATATTGACCTCATCTAATCCAGAATTGGCAATAAAGTTTATCAATTCCTTTATTTCTTTAGCTTTCATATTTTGTTGAAATTAAATAAAAAAAATTAATTAGCTGTAGAAGTATAATAAAAAAGCTTGGCCTAGGTCCAAGCTATGGGCAATCGTTATTGTTTTACTCTTTCCACGTATGAGCGGCTGCGGGTATCAATTTTCAATACATCGCCTTGGTTTACAAAAAGAGGCACTTGAATTTCGGCACCGGTCTCTAGCGTTGCTGGCTTGGTGGCATTGGTAGCCGTATCTCCTTTAATGCCCGGCTCGGTGTAGGTAACCTCTAAAGTAACAAAAGCTGGAAGTTCACAACCGATTATTTTTTCTTCTTCTGCATGTACCAATACCTCTAGTCCTTGGCCATCTTTGATCAAATCGGAGTTTTCTATCAAGTGTTCTTCTAAACTGATCTGTTCAAAAGTGTTGCTGTCCATCATGTGGTAGCCAAGATCATCTTTGTAGAGGTACTGAAAATCCCTTCTTTCTATACGGGCAGTCGTTACTTTGTGACCTGATGTAAAAGTATTATCGATTACCTTGCCTGTAGTAATACTTTTGAGTTTTGTGCGTACAAAGGCAGGTCCTTTGCCTGGTTTTACATGTTGAAACTCTACAATAGCATATAAATCGTTGTTGTACTCTATGCACAGTCCATTTCTAAAATCTGCTGTTGTTGCCATTACTTATTTTGTTCTAGATAAGTTTTTTTAATGATAAAGATCCAGATTTATTGACACTAGATATTATTGGTTAGTTGTTAATACAGGGTTTAATAATTTAAATCTCATAAGCCCACTTTACATATACTGCTCCCCAAGTAAAGCCCCCGCCAAAGGCGGCCAATATAAGATTGTCTCCTTTATGCAATTTTTTCTCGTAATCCCAGAGGCAAAGTGGAATAGTTGCAGCAGTAGTATTTCCATAGCGGTCTATATTGAGCATAACCTTATCATCGCCTATGCCCATTCTTTTAGCAGTGGCATCTATAATGCGCTTGTTCGCTTGGTGCGGTACTAAGTAGGCGATATCATCTGCAGTTAAATTATTTTGCTGCATCACTTTGTAGGCCGCATCTGCCATATTGGTTACGGCAAATTTAAAAACCGCCTTACCTTCTTGATACACAAAATGCTCTTTATTATCTACTGTTTGGTGGCTAGCAGGTTTTCTACTCCCTCCTGCTTTCATGTGTAGGTGTTTCTCGCCAATGCCATCGGATCTTAAGTAGTAGTCTAGAACACCTTGCTCTTGGTCTGTGGCTTCGAGCAGTACGGCGCCTGCGCCATCTCCAAAGATAATGCAGGTGGCCCTGTCTTCGTAATCTATGATGCTAGACATCTTATCAACTCCGACTACTACGATTTTGCTGTGCATGCCGCTCTCTATAAATTTGGCCGCTGTGGACAATCCATAAATAAATCCCGAGCAAGCAGCATTTATATCATAACTAAAAGCATTTACGGCACCCACTTCAGTAGCGATAATGTTTGCAGTAGCAGGAAATTGCATATCCGGAGTTACAGTACAACAGATTAAGAGCTCGATTTCATTAGGGTCGACGCCCGACTTTTCTATGAGCTCATTTACAGCTTTTGTACCCATAAAAGAACTACCCATGTTATCTCCCTTCAAAATCCTTCTTTCTCTAATGCCCGTCCTCTCTAAAATCCAATCGTTATTGGTATCTACCATTTTTTCTAACTCTTGGTTGGTGAGGATGTAGTCAGGTAGATAACCTCCTACTGCTGTAATAGCTGCTCTTCTATTCTCCATCAGATTTTGGATTTTTAATAACCGACTGCAAAGTATGAAATCAAAAAGTAATTATCAAAGATTTAGCAAGTCGAATTTTTTCCTTAAAGTAAGAAAAACTTCTAGATAAAAAGATTGATTTTATCCAGTTATTTATAAAAAAAATCATAAAAAAAAGAGAAGTTAATACTTCTCTTTGCCATTTCATTGCAGAAAAGATTCTATTCTTCGTCGCCAACTACCTCTTTCTCTAAAACTACTTTGCCTTTGTAGTAGAGTTTCCCTTCAGACCAATAAGCTCTGTGCCACATGTGAGACTCACCGGTTACATCGCAAATAGCAATTGGCGCTGGCTTTAAAGACTGATGCGATCTTCTTTTATTTCTCCTTTGTTTCGATATTTTTCGTTTGGGATGTGCCATCTTGTATCTATTTAATTTTTATTGAATTTTAAATTTTTAAGTTTCTCCCATCTAGGGTCTATTTCTTCCTGCTCTGCTTCAATGTTATTTTCCTCTTCTGTAGAAGTACTAAAAGTAAAAGACCCTTCCTCATCATCCTGCAAATCAGGATGGATCACCTTTGGCGGAATGGCCAATACTATGGTATCGTAAATGAGTTGCGAAAAGTCTATATCAGCTTGATTAAATGGAATGGTCACCACATCTTCTGATAATTCCTCATAGTGTTCTCCAAATTTGTAATAAACACTTTCCTTTAAGTTTAAAGGATATTCAAATTCTTTTAAACTTCTATCGCAAACCAACTCAACTGTGCCATCTACTTCTACAGTTGCCGTAATCATTGTTTCTGACTTGTCTAGAGTCAGTAAAACTTTTAGGGAAACATCTTGTAAAGTATCATTTCCGAAATTTTCAAATAGAGAATTATCTACTCTAAAGTCGAAAAAATGCTTCTTGTTCTTTAAGCCAACAATGTCTACAGTATACTTCTTCACGTCAACGGCTTTTTTTTCAAGTTGCAAAACTAAGATAATTCAATCAAAATAATTAAAGATTTTTTAAAATTCTAAGTCATAAAGCTATAGAAGCCAATTTAAGCACCTGCAAGCTAAGCATCTTCGGGCGAAATACTACCAAATAAAAACCCACAAACCACTTTGGGATAAAAATAGGTGGATTTTTGGGGCAATGTGTATCCGCTATAGCAAACTTCTTTTACTTGGTCTATATGAACCTCATTGGTGATCAAGGCCATATCTGCCCTACCACTGTTAACCTTCTGGTAACAAGCCAGTAAATTTCTCTCAAAATCTATATGTTGGCTGCTTCTTTGGTATTTACCGGGTATACCCAAAACCTTCTCAATAAAAAAATAATGTAAGACAGTAAGGTCTAATGCCTTTATTTTTTCAGGGAACTGCCATTGCAAGTCTTTAAACTGCTCTTCTCTCAGTTTAATAACAAAGGCTTTTTCTGCTAGTAAAACCCCATAACACCATTTTTTGCCCATTATAAATTCATTGATAGCGCTGGTATCTTCTACTTCTTTTACATAAAAAAAGCGCGTTATGTCTTTTAAAAGTTGAGAAACATCAAACCTAGGCAAATCTTTTATAAGTCGATGTGTTGGTAGGATTCTTAGGTCGTCGGCTTCGGTGTTGGTGAGGTAAATCATGTGATAATTGTAAAGCGCTTCGCCATCATCAAGTTTTTGCATCATTTGCTTACGGTATTGCAAAGACCCTGCATAACGGTGGTGGCCATCTGCCAATATAATTTTTTGGTTGGCTAATTTTTCTTGGAAAAATCTAATGACTTCAGGATGCCTAATGATGGCAAAGGCATCAGTTACCCCTTGGTAGTCTTCTATTTCATAAATAGGCGATTCCATGGCCGCATCCATGTATGGCTCTAATCCAAAGTCAGTATCCGTGTAAAGCCCATGCGTAGGACTTACATTTAAATGCGTTTGTTCTAAAAGCTCTATCCTATCGTTTACCGAATGAGGTATGGTGTTTTCATGCCTTAGCACAATACCCTCTTTGTAGTCGTATGCCTTAATGAAACAGACAAAGCCTTTACGAACTCTTTTTACAGGATCATTAGGTAAGCAAAAATATTGGTAATATACATATATGCTTGGTTCAGGGTCTTGAACAATGTCGCCATTATTTTTCCATTCAGATAATTTCTGCTTGGCACGCAAAGCCGAGTTTTCGCCCAACGGTACTGAAAGATGCATGCTATTGAGTGGCTCGGCATAAAGTTGCTTGCGCTGTTTCTCTGATATGACGTCAAACAATGGAGATACCAAGCTATCTATCCTATGAGTGTGTTTAGAATGGTACCTCCAAGCTCTAAAAGGCCTTATTTCAGCCATAAAATTTAATTTAGTTAAATGTAGTGGTTAAGAAATTGTAGCAAATAACGTATGCATACCATTAAAACCCTCAAAAACATTATTGGCAAAGCTCTTTCTCAAGCATTCTTGTTCAATAATTGGAGTAATATGGGAAAGTATTCTATGATATGTTTTATCGCATTGTACTTACGTACTTTTCCAGATCCTTGCACAAGACAAAACGGCAATTGATTGTCTTTGAGGTACTTTTCCATTGATTTGAACAAGGCATGTTGCGCCTGCTCGCTATCTCTTTGTGGATCTGCTTGCCAAGGCAAATCCGTGTCGCAAAGCAAAAAAAAATCATACCTTGCCTTTTTGGCCATTTCTTGTAAAGCCTTTGGTACATGGCCAAAGTAGTGCTTTGCATAAATTAGGTTGGTATGTATGCAAGTATCTAAGAATACAACCTGCTCATTGGAGTTAACCGTTTCTTCCTCAGCTTTAATTTGCTCCCTAGCTATTTTTATCACTTCGCTTTCCCTAACCAATTCGGCTGTATCCTCAATACCCCTTTCTATTTTCTCGTCTACAAATTTTCTTAAATATTCTGTGCTCCAAGTGGTACCAAAGGCCTCTGCTAACTCATTTGCCAAGGTAGATTTTCCAGTAGACTCAGGGCCGAACAATACTATTTTTATTGGCATAAAGCAGCTTTTCGGTTGTAAGCAAAGGTTTTAGAGCAAAGTAATAAGGCCCTACTATTTATAAATATTGTCTGATTTTCCCAGCAGTGGCCGCTAGTTCTTCTTGCGAAAACTTCAACTTTTCATTGGCAAAATTCATATCGTCCATTTTGTTTATAGGGATGAGGTGTAAATGGGCATGCGGTACTTCTAAACCCATTACAGCAGTACCAATTCTAGTGCAAGGTATGGCTTTGGCAATCGCGATAGCAACTTTTTTACTTACTAAGGTAAGGCCTGTTAAAAGCTCATCGTCCAGATCAAACATATAATCTATCTCTTGCTTTGGAATTACCAGTGTATGCCCTTCTTGCAATGGGAATACATCTAAAAAGGCAAGGTATTTTTCGTCTTCGTAGATTTTATGAGAAGGGATCTCGCCCTTAACGATTTTAGTGAAAATTGATGCCATCTTGTAAAATTTTATAACTAAAAAAGGCCTGCGAGCAGGCCCTAAAATCAAATATTAAAGCTTTATCTATCTACTTATTTCGATTACTTCAAATTTCATAACACCTCTAGGTGCTTTTATTTCTGCAACCTCGCCAACCTTTTTGCCCAAAAGCCCTTCTCCAAAAGGAGATTTTACTGAAATCTTATTTAGCTTCAAATCGGCTTCCTCTTCGGCCACTAGCGTATAGGCCACTTGCGCTCCGTTTGCTATATTTTTTATTTTTACTGTGGAAAGTACAGAAACCATGGAAGTATCTACCTTAGAATCGTCTAAAACCCTACCTTTTGACAACTTCTCTTCAAGTTTAGAAATTTTTAGCTCCAATAGTCCCTGAGCATCTTTTGCAGCATCGTATTCTGCATTTTCACTTAAATCGCCTTTATCTCTGGCTTCAGCTATCTGCCTGGCTATATCTGCTCTGCCTTTCGTTTTTAGTTCCTGCAGCTCTTTCCTGAGCTTATCAAAACCTTCTTGGGTATAATATGTAAAACCTGACATAATAATAGAGTTTAAGTAATACTGAAAATTGCTTAAAGCATACTTACTAAAGTAATATTAAATAAATAGCTTGAAATGATTTGGCTTGAAATGGTTCAGCCTTAAAGGCTCGGCCTGAAACGACCTTACCTAAACATTAAAAAAGTTTTAAGCAAGTTCAAAATAAAAAATAACGGCACAAAAATCTGTACCGTTACCCGTATAATACAAATATAATCAACCTGTATTAAATATGAAACAAAATTGCAGTAGATAACTTTTTAGCAATAAAATCGCATCTTATAGCTTTTTAGGGCTGCATGCAGTAAGCTTTGTGTATTAATTAACTCAATTTTTTTAATTAGCTTTAAGGAAAATTTATCACAGTTAATTAAAACTACTCAATTAAGCCCATCGGGGTTAGCCTAGCTTGGGCAACAAGCTTTATTTTAAAGGCAACTTTTTAGTCACCTTTATTTTTTTTAGGTATAACAAGTTGGTTTCCCGAATAATATTAACAAAGAGCAAAACTTTTATTTAGCATTTTTCCTGGTTGATAAATTAACAAATAAGATGATTCTTAGAAGCATCAAAAAATCCATAATTTACTTAATACTGGCTTCTGCTTTATCGCTTCTATTATTTACAGCATGCGAAGAAAAGAAAGGGGCTGCTAGCTATATTCCCAAAGATGCCGCGGCCATTGTAAGCATCAATACCAGCAACTTGGTTACAAAATTGTTGTTCAATAATTTCGAGGGCATCAACCTCAAATCTTTTTTAAGCCTTTCTGAGATTTTCTTTATCAATGATGAAATCCCCGTTTCGCAATCGCCTATAAGTGCATTTTTCAATAATCCTGGAGCTTCAGGTCTAAATCTACTAGACGATATCCACCTTTACATGAACGACATTTCTGAAAATGACAAAAGGTTCAGCGGTATCTTTTGGAACATGGACAATTCGGACAAGTTTGAAAAATTCATAAAGAAAAACATCGCTCCCAATTATACAATACAGATAGAAAATAGGCAGCGCTTTAAAACGGTAACTTTTGAGAATTTTAGCTTTGCTTTTGGGTGGAACCAAGAAATATTAGTGGCTATCTTTCCTATGGAAAAAGCCAAAGAAGAGGATTCTCTAGAGAAGCTGGCGCACATTTTTAAAATG
>CAKZMZ010000381.1 GCA_937129345.1 uncultured Thalassovita sp.
TTTTGTCTTTAAGAGAATTTCTCTTGAGTGTTTGTCTTCATAATTCAGCAGCGAGAAAAAGGTACATATTGGAGGGAAATTTTTTTTAAAATTTTGAAAAGGCAAAGAATTAACCTTAAGTCTTCTTAAAGCCCATTTAGTCTTTTTATGTAATTAAAGAATTAAAATGCTATTTTCAGTTTACCCGAGTCTCACAAACCTAAGCCTAAATAAAATTTTCTAAAAAAACATCTCCTTCTTGTCATATTTTCTCACTTTGCTTAACCAACCCACAAAAAGCACTTAAACTTTAGCATTTTTTGGAAACATCTGCCTTTGAGAAAATCATTCAAAACAGCAAAGCATCTATCTATAGGATTTGTAAAATTTATGCTGTTAAGCCATTAGAGCCTCAAGACTTATTTCAGGAAGTGGTATTACAAGTGTGGAAATCGTATGCCTCTTTTAAAGGTAAATCAGGTGTAAAAACTTGGATTTATAGAATCGCGCTCAATGTATGTATGAGTTCAAAATTGAAACTTGAAAAACATCGTCACCAGAGCATGAAACTTACCTCTATTAGAATAGAGGCCGAACAAATAAATGAAGAAGAGAAAGCAAGATTTGATGCACTTAGAGCATGTATCAATGAACTTAAGGAGGGTGAACGTTCACTGGTTGTTTTATACCTCGAGGAACTTTCCTATGCTGAAATTAGCGAAATATTAGGAATCACGGAAAATCATGTTGCCGTAAAAATGAAAAGGATCCGCAAAAAACTTTTTGGTTGCATCATAAAAAAAATAGAAAATGAATGAACAAGAATTAATGAAGATTTGGCAAAAATCTTATGACTTAGAGAAAATTGAAGTAAATCTACCTCTGCTAATTGCAGAACTGAGAAGCGAAATAGAAAAGATTGATAGCATTATTATCAACAGGGACAGAAGTGAAACCTTAGCAAGTGTATTTGGTATTTTGCTTTACTTATTTTTTTTATGGTATATACCTTTTTTTTGGGTAAAAACGGCTAGTGTAATGATGATCATGTGGTTTCTATTTGTAATTTATTATTTAAAAAAGACAAGGAGTAGCCATTCAGTGGATTTCTCTTTGTCCTTAGTAGAGCAACTCCGTAGCAGAAGGCAATACTTATTAAGACAGCAAAAACTCTTGGAAAATGCGGCGTATTGGTACATACTTCCACCATTTTTGATTAATGTACTATTTTTCTTTGGAGTAGATAGTTCTCAAACCTGGGATTCTCCAATTGCATTTATTTTTCCTGATAATATTTTAGGTAAAACAATAGTAGTAGTCTTTTTGGCAATACTTTATACTTATTTGATATGGGCAAACAGAAATGCTGCTCAATCTACCTATCCTCCTTTAATCGAGTCCATTGATAAGGTAAAAGCGGAGTTAGAAAATGAAGGCTTAACCTCTAATTGATGATTAATTAAAACTATCATTGCTTTCTATTTATAAATAGTTTTAGATTAAATGGATTTTAAATCCAACAATAGAGAATAATAAAAACATAATATGCTTTAAAGAGATATTCAAGAAATGGAACATCTAAGAAAATGAATATAAGTAATAGGTTACATGTTACAAACGAAGACAAGGCTACCCATCTAAGTTTAATCATATTCAAAGTTTCTTTATTAATCTATCAATCTCACAAAGTGTCTCATATTTCTCAAGCAACTTTGCCCGCTCAGGCAAATATTCCATTACGGTGCCTAGCCTTTCTACTTTTAATGTCGATTCTTGCAATTCCTTGATTTTATCTTTAAAGCGCTTTAAAGTATCTACTGATAATTGCTCCAGTTTTTCATTGAGCACATCGCTTAACGAATCTTTGATTTTGCCTAATTGAGGTTTTGCAATAAACTCTAAAGAAATTGGTACATGATTGCTAATGTCTAACCAATCAGAAGCTTTTGCTATAGACATATTAAAGCCTTCATCTATTATAATTTGTGATGCAAAGAAGTAGTCTATGTGGTAGGGCTTTTGCAGATTTTTATGCAGGTGAAAAGTAGGCTGAATTTCAGATCCTTGCTCAATCTGTTCTTGTAAATGATACAGGCTATAAATTTTGTACCTTTCCAAAAAAGTTACCATGTCTGAATGCGTGCCTACCCTTTCCTTTTCGTCCCAAATCTTGTTGGAATTGAAATCGCCAGTTAAGATACATTGTTGAGAAAATAGCTTTTCATAAAAATTTATAGCCTGCCAAACTTGTCCTACATATCTCGCTAAGGGATTTTTTTGATTCCCCATAGCCCAAATAGCTAAAAGCAAAAAGGAGGATTCTTTACCAGTCACTTTTAATGGAATAATGTACCGATACTTTGGATTAAAACAGGGTAATAATTCAAGCTTATAATCTGTATATGAAAAAATTCCAACACCTTTATTAGGAGAATCTCCGTACCAAAAAAAATCATTCGGTTTTGGGGTTAAATCACCAAATTTAAGTTTTGCCTCAGCCTCACATTCTGATATCACCAAAATATCTGCCTGCTCTGGTAGAAGTCTTCCATATTTTTTCCTAAAAGCGCCTTGGCAATTCCATTCGATGATTTTCATAAAATCTATTTCTGGTCAACCTTCTCATAATACAACCAATCCAAATCACCCTACAATCTTTCAAACATTCTTTGAGTTGCCTCTCTCTGGTGGGCAAGCGGTTAGACTTCCTTATTCTTGCCCCATTCTCTCCAAAAAAGTTTTGATGACCTGCCCACCTACTTGGTTACCGACCGTTAACCCGACTTCATTATCAGTGCGAAAGTGGGCGCCACCTTCAAAACGAGATTCGGAACATTCTTTCGCCATTTCATAGAATAGCTGTTCATCTTGCGGAAAAAGAAAAGACAAAGAAGTAGCCAATGAGCCTGCAACGGTGGTATGCCCTGCAGGATACCCTGGAAAATTAGGGGTATCTACCAAAAGTGGTTTAAATTCAGGATCATATTGAAATGGACGGATGGTCCAATAATGGTATTTACCATCCCATGCTGCAATAATGCCATCGAATCGAGCAGTATGGAAAACGGCACCTGCAAAAGCTGCTTCAAATGGATCTAAATCATACTCTAATATTTTCCGTTCTAGCATATCATCCCAAACAGGAGCGCTTCTCCACTTCCAAGCAATTTCGCTGTACTGATGCGTAGCGTTAAATCGGCGTAATTCTTCCATGTCAGCTGTCCAATCGGTAGGTGGTGGAGCTGGCCTAAATTGGTCGGGACTCATCAAAGTAAGAGGTCTCCATTGGCGTTTCATAGGATCCCATTTTCCAGGGTCGCCCGACCAAAGACTATCTGCCTTGGGCACTTGCC
>CAKZMZ010000382.1 GCA_937129345.1 uncultured Thalassovita sp.
GAAAAGCATTGTGAAGCAAAACGGGCTCAACACCTGCCAAGGCACCAATCTTTAGTTTAATTCCTTTAATGGATTGATATTCCTTAGCGGGCAACTCAGCTTCTAATGAGCGAAGTATATGTTGGCTTATGGATATCTCATGCATTTTTTAATTCTATTTTCAGTTTTTCTATGTCGGTTAAATGCCTTTGGGCTTCTTGTGTCAGGCCTTTGTCTTTGTCCATTTCTACTACCTCATTAGCCATGGCCTGCATCTCGTCGAGCAAGCTCTCGCTCAGTCTGTCTTCTTGGGGTAAGAGCCAAAGCGTCTCTAAATAATTTAATAAAGTAATGCTTCTTTCTAATGGATAAGCCTCTTTTGTCCTAATGGCAAGTGCTTCTTGATAATGCTGTATGGCTTTGCTGTAATTATCGTTGAGCAGCGAATCGGGATATTTCAAATAAGCATTGCCAAAATCTTGGTGAATGGCCGCAAATTCATAAGGAAACTTTTCTTTACTGAAAAATTGCAAAGCCTCGTTAAAAGAAGTTACCGACAAGGCCGCTATCATGGACCTTTTTTCTTTTTGGAAGGGCATATCAGCATAGATCATCCCTAACTTGTGATGCACCCTTGCAAAAATTTCCGGAGTTGCCTCTTTTGTAAAGACTTTTACGGCTTCTCTGTAGCACTCGGCCGCTTTACCATACATACTTGGGTTACCCTTGTGTGACCAATTGAGCAGCATTTCACCCTTTTTGTATTGTACATTGGCCGCAAGAAGATCATATTGATGCTTAATAAAATAATTAAGTGCTTTTTGCAGACAAGCGATGGCTTCCATATAGTTCTCTTCCATTTCGGCTACATCTGAGGCCAATTGCCAAACCATGGCTTCTTGGTGCTCATCCAACAAGCCTCTACTCAATTCTAGCAATTCTTTAATCAAGGGCTTGAGCTCCCCCAGGCTCTCTTCTCGCTTGTCGCTGAGCAACAAAGCATCGGCGTATTGGTACTTTAAAATCAAGGCCTGTTGCTTGTTTAAGTGCTGTTTTAAAACCTGCTCGAGAACTTCTATGGCCTCATTTACATAGCCTGCATCAATTAAAAATAAGCTGTAGAAATATTTGGTAAAAGCCTGCCTCTGTTTGCCCTCGCTTAGGTCTATGGCCACCAAATACATTTTCCTTATCCCGTTAAAGTCTAGCCTTTCATTGAGTAATCCGTAATGAGACAAAAGCGAAAGATTATGTATTTCGTAGCCTTTGTCAGCTTCTTCGGTATTTAAAGTAATAGGCAATTGATGTTTTAGTGCCGTAAAGGTCAAGACCGCTTTTTCTAATTCTTTGTTCTTTGATGCTAAATCTAAAGAAGCTTGTTCGTCTCCTAGAAACAAATGCACAATGGCCAACAAATTGTATTTAGAAAAAGGAATGGAAACCGGGAACAAAACCGGAGGCATATGCATGCTCCAATTGGGTTCTATTGTTATTTCGTTGTTTCTTATGCAAATTCCGTTTGATGCAATTGACGATTTATCGTTATTGCTTACTACAGAAAGAGAAGGTTGTTGTACAAGGGAATAATTTGTGATAAAGACTTGTTCTTCGAGATTGTTGTCTCTTAACAGTTGTCTTACTTGAGAAACTTGATCAGTTATAACAGATATTGAAATCATGTAAATCCACTTTTAGCGTACCTCGCGGGTCTTTTCTTGCACCGCGTTGGTACAGCTCTGCGCACAATCGTGCTCGAGCCTCAGAATGAAAACTATTTATTTTCTTTCTGATCAACTTAAACCTGTTATGGATAGAAGCAAAAACCAAATAGACGGTCCAACGGCCTTTTTCTTCATGAATATTAAAGATTACTTCCGTATTTAGCAACCAATCATCTTCTTTGAAAAAGAAAAGATCTTCTTTGGTACCTATTGTGTTTTTTGCGTTGTTCCACTTTGAGTTGTCAGAATTCATAGCCTACATTTTAGTGTTGAAAGTTATTTGCAAATAACAGTTAACATAACTACTACTTCATGCTAAAATTGTTCGGCTAAAAGCTATTGCCCTCATATCATTTTGATTTTCAGGGCTTTAAGCTTATCTAAATAATGGTATTCTACATCATAGTTATCGTTTTCGTTAATATTATTTTCATAGAAGAAATCGTAAAGCGCTATCGATTTATCGCCTTGTAAGTTCTTGGTTTTGAGCAACATCTGCATGGCATCTTTATGCACCTGATAAAAAACGGAAGCCGTTTGTGGCGCTACCAACAAGTGGTTGCTTTCCTTTATCCATTTTACAAATACATAAGACACCTCGCCAAAATAGTCATTGATCAACTCGTGCCCTATTACCAAGTGCTTGTTTTTGAGAATAAGTGCTTGGCTCATAGCTCTTCTTTTAATTTTTGTACCAATCTATCGGCAGTTGCTTTAACAGGCTCAGAAAGTCCTTCGGCCAATTTAATGTCATTGATGCCTACTAAGTATACATCTATAGTTTCAGGAAATTTGTCGTTCAGTATTTTTTTTGCATAAGCTAGCGCTTGATCCCACTTTAAACTGTGTAGAAAAACCAAGGGATCTTGTTCCTCTAGCGGCGCTTGTAATTCTTCTGCAGGTACCTTATACAAAGATCCAATTTCGTCAGGCTCTACTTTGAGGCCATCAATTATCAATATTTTCTGGGTTCCTCTCAGTTTAAAAAGCACCTCAAAGGCTGAGGTACCCATATCAAAAAACTGGACGTGCTCTTTGTTACCTATTTCTTTCTTGAGTTGCTCAATTACGTAAATTCCAACTGCATCGTCGCTTCTTATCGGATTACCAAAACCCAAAACAGAAGTAGGGATGGTTTCTGTATCTGAAAGCATGGTTTGCTTGTTCATTATGCTGGTGGTTTATATTAGTTTAATTTCTATTGAAAGTTGAGGTTTGTAAAGTTGTTAAGCTGAGGATATTTTATAAGATGCTAATCGCAATTAGCAAAATGCAACACCTCGCCTTAACAACTAAACAAAAATCTAGACTTCTAGCCAATGCCAAGCACTGACCAAAAGTCTTCATCCATTAGCTAGACTTTAAATCTGGCCAACTCCTTTCCAGTTTTTCTGTCGTGAGCATGAACTGTACATACCATACAAGAATCAAAAGACCTAGCTACCATACCTACTTCCACAGGGTCTAATTCATCTTCTACCTCAGTACCCATCAGAGCACTTTCAATTGGGCCAGGATTGCCTTCTGCATCATTGGGGCCTATATTCCAAGTAGTTGGAGCTACTACTTGGTAATTTTTGATTACACCGCCTTCTATTTCTATCCAATGTGCCAAAGCACCACGGGCTGCTTCAGTTGCCCCAAATCCTTTACCGTCTATCTCTTTAGGTTTGATGTAGAAGTCACCATCTAAATCAATTTGAGATAACCAGTCATTGCATAATTTCCAGTATCTAGCGGCCTCGTGGGTTCTAGCGAGTACCCTAACTAATACACTAGGACCTTGATCATTAATGATGTTAGAGAAAAGAGAATCTTTTATCTGATGTTCCAAGTTGTTAGGATTACCATACATAACAGTACGGGCCAAAGGACCCGCTTCAGCGGCCATATCATTATACCTAGGAGCTTTGGACCAACTGTACTTACCTTTAAAATCTGCGTGTTCTAAAGTAGAGGAAGGTACTGCCTCAGGTATAGGTTGTTCCCACGGATGTTTTATTCCTTGCTCTTTATACCAAGAATGATCAACGTGTTCTTTGACATTCATATGATCAAAAACCTGATAATTTTTGCCATCATAAAAACCACTTGGGCAAATCAGTGCATCGTTTCTGCCTTCTATAGTTGCCTTATTGTACTTATCCTTATGTAGATAGGTACCAAATGCTAAAAACTTACCTACACCTTCACCAAATTTATCTAAGCCAAATTCTAGACCTGCTCGTATCATCAAACCTAAGTCGCTATCTCTGTGAGAATCGCTCTCCTCGAGCCATGCCATTAAATCATCCCATGTTTGGATTTCCATGTATCTTTCTAAGCTGCAACCTAACCATACGGGCTCTAGCCAATTCTTAAGGTATTCATTCAGAATAGCATGAGCTCTTGTAATATCAGAAAGGGTTGGTGCACACATAACACCACCGGGCACCATGTAACTAGAGTGTGGCCATTGACCACCAAAAAGTGCATAAACTTCTACAGGTTTTGCACTAATAGAAACACCTTTTTCGAAAGAAGTACCAACATAAGCTGCAAAGCGCTTGGTCACCTCTTCATATAAGCTTTTGCCTGCAAATTTTTTATTACAAAGGTCAGTAGCAAATATGGCATAAAACCATCTTGGTATACTTTGTAAGGTCTCTGTACATTGGCCTATAGCCCTTAACAGCAAAGCATTGGGCGGAAGTGTGGTTTGCCATGCAGTATCTAGTGCAGAGGAAGCACAATACAGGTGCGAACCTCCACAAATACCACAAATTCTTGGCGTTACGATCAAACCTGATTGTGGGTCTTTGCCCTGCATGATTTTTTCGAAACCACGAAACATAGACGACATGGTGTAAGCGCGCGTAACTCTACCGCCCTCAATCTCTACCTTTACGTCCAAATCGCCCTCTACCCTACCAACAGGTGATATATTCAGTTCTTTAACGGTTGACATTTTCAGTATTCAGTTAATTTAAAGATTCGTTTATTTAGATGATTCGGTCAAAGTCTTATTAACAGGTAAGACTTTCTCCCAACCTGCCCTAATATAGTATTTTAGATGAGACTCGCCGGTTGGCACATCTTTCGGGAAAATACCTAGGTACTTCATGGTTTTGAGCACAGAACCTTTTTCTAAGTCGTTGTGCGGGAAACCCGGTTCAGTGCAACCCAAGCATGGGTGGTTGGCCCTTGTTTTACTGTTGGTCCTGTTCCAGAGAATATTGTTACAAGAAGAACGTGTCATAGGCCCTCTACAGCCTACTTCATAGAACAAGCAGCCACCACGCTTGCCAAATCCGCCATCAATTTTCTGGGCAAAGTTGTTTACGTTGGGGCAACCCGTTTGTGTAAAGGTGGTGAAGAAAGTTTTGGGTCTGTGGTAATTGTCAATCAAGATATCTTTAGCTCGACCTGTTGAAATGGCCACCAACACTTGTGTAATCCAATCGGGGTGTGCTGGACAACCTGGCAGGTTGATCACAGGCAAACCAGATTTACCTACAAAATCTTTACCCAAGAAACCTCCCTTATCTTTCTTTAAGAACTGCAAACCTGTTGACTCAGAAGGGTTTGGAGGAACAGCTGGGATACCGCCAAAAGCAGCGCAGTCGCCTACTGCTACAACAAATTGGGAAACCTCTGCCAATTCTTTGAACCAGTCCATCATGGGCCGCTCAGCAAAGTAATTCATGGTTCCTGTACCATTGGGCCCTTGAACAATAGACCCTTCAAAAACCAATATATCTAATTGTATTTTACCGGATATACAATCTTTCATCAAATCAGAGACTTGATCTCCAATTTCTAGTCCTATTGAAGGGTGCCAAAGTATATTAATTCCAAAATCTGTTACGAGATCTACCACGGTAGGTTCCTCTGCATTGAGGAACGACATGGTATTGCCACTACAGGCACCACCCTGTAGCCATAAAACATTAGCCATGTTAAAAAAAATTAAAGTTTACAAAAATCTTAGGCTAGTCTGTTCTGTATTTCTAAGTAATTACTCAGGCGGGACAAGAGGATACTTTCCTTCATATTTACCAGCTTGTTTGTTAGTAACACAGGGAGGCTGTAAGAAATCTTACCACAGCCTTATTAATCTAGTTATTTGCGGTTGTAAAAGCTCGTTTAGTTTATCTTTAACAAGATAGAAACTTTTTTAGGATTATTCAAAAAAACATATACATTTTTTAAGTACTTATGTATTCTGTTTAATTTTTTGAAAAATCCTTAAAACAAAAGGAGAAAACCACACTAAAGGAGTTTCTTTAAAGCCGAAGAAAAGGTTTTGATATCTTGATCGAGCAACTCGCTACACTCAATTTTCCTTTTCA
>CAKZMZ010000383.1 GCA_937129345.1 uncultured Thalassovita sp.
CGTTCAGTTTGAGTTTAACCGCTTCGCCAATTACATAGCTTTCTTTATCGGTACTGATGCTCAGTTTAGGAGGAGGTGTTTGGATGAAATATTGATAAATGAAATAACTTGCAATGAGCAGGGCTGCCAAACCTACCGCCCAAGCTATCAGGTTTAATAGCCGTAACTTCTTCTCTTCGGGTGTTTTCTTTTTCTCCTCTTTAGTAATATCTGGCTTGTCTATTACCTTTCTTTTTTCAAGGTTTTGGAGGTACTGTGCCCACACCTTATCGAACAACTTTTGCTGCTCGGGATTTTTGGCCAACAAGGGCCGCAAAAGACTGCCAAATTCATCGAATTGTTTTTCGCCTGAGCCTAAGTAGAGCAAAAGTTTTTGCACCTGCACGTAGGTGTCTACCCCAATTACAAAACCCTCGTTTTGCAACAAGAGCAGTAAGGATTCGAGCGGTAGGCTATGTTCAGGTTTTGGGCTCACATTTTTATGTTTTTTAAAATAATCATCATACTACTGAGCATAATATCTCCCTTGCGGGGCACATACTTTTTCCATCGATGAAAAAGTATGCAAAAAATCTAGGGAAATTTGAAACTCGCTTCGCTCAAACACCAAATTTCCCATATTATAAAAATTCTTTAATTTATTCGGTTTATAAATCAATGTACTCATATTTAAATTGATGCTAATCCAACAAGTCTAAATCTGCTTTGTTCTTTACCAATACAGAATGAGAGAAAGTCAAAATATTTTTCTCTTCATCTGAAAGCTTGGCAAAATCCAAATCGCTTTTCATAAAACCTTCTACCTCTAAAATTTTGAGCCATGCTAGTAGCTCGGCGGTAGCGGGCGGGCGCCTGTTTACCTTTTGGCGTACTTGGTTAAAGTATCTTATGGCACTTCGCACTGCATCCTCATGGCTCTCTACCAAACTTGTTAGCCGTGTAGATACGATATTGAAAAGCTGCTCAGGATTCGGGAAATCGATGTGGTAGTACACACAGCGCCTCAAAAAAGCATCGGGCAGGTTTTTCTCCGTGTTACTGGTCATCACTACTATAATCCGTTGGTCTTTCCCTTTTTTAAAGGTCTCCCCGGTTTCTTTGATCGAAAACTGAAAACGGTCGATCTCATTCAAGATATCGTTGGGGAAATCCCTCGGCGCTTTGTCGATTTCATCGATCAATACCACTGAGCTATGTGGTTCGGCCTCTTTCATGTAAGAGTTATCACCTAGGTGTTCTTCATCACTCATGGCTATGGCTGCCCCTAAAGCTTCTAACCTGATAAATTTTCTGGCATCGGGGCTTTTGGTCTTGTCTTTTAGGTTGGCCTCGTGGAAATGCCCCAAGGCATCGTATTGGTAGAAAAGGTCGCTAGAAACCGCAGAAGTCTTTGTAAAGAACTCAAAGGGGTCTTTTTTAAAAACACCCTTGGTTTGTTCGTGTAACATCAAGGCTATTTTATGCGCCAAGCGGGTTTTACCCGTTCCGGGTTCGCCTGTGATCAATAAGGGTTGCCCCAATGTGAGCGCTACCTCTACGGCCTTAAAAAGATTGTCGTCAAGGATGTATCCCTCAGGAGAGAGAAAATCTTCTTTTTTCGATATGGTAAGTCTAAATTCTTGCCCCATGTTCTAAAATTTTATACCGCATTCTTTCAGCGATTCGTCTTTTAAATTGTATCTATTGATAAAGTCTTCTAATCTACTTTCTACATCTTCCATGAGCAACACATCTGCATCATCGAAAAAGGTTTTGTACAGGTCTTCGCAAACCGTATCATTCACAGAGACATACTCCTCAAACCAAGTGAGCACATGTCCCTTTTCTACAAGCTGTAACTCTTTCAAAGGCTTTCCACTTCTCAATTTTCTAAATTGCTCTCTTATCGTGGTCTTTCTGTCTTTCTTGCCCAGTAATTTCCCGAAAATCCCCGTACTTTCTTGAGTATCTTCAGCATAGACCACACTTAAGAAAAAGTAAAATACCGGACTGTTTTCGGGTAGTTGAGCTTCGTTGCAGTACTCTGTGGCAAACCAATTCAAGAGACTCGGAGTGAAATCTTTCCAATAAGAGCTTTGTACTTTAAAATTGACCACACATCTTTTCTGTTGCTCTTGCTTTACCAACTCCGCCAAGTAGCCAATATGTAACTGATTGACAGGCCGGTTCACCCTCTCCCCTTTTACCTTCTCGAACAACTTGACCACGATCTTATTTTTATAGCTTTGCTCAGAAGATGCCTCTGTGAGCATTACCTTATAAATGCTTTCAGGCTCTACCTCTAATCTCTGTAGGGCAAAGCGCCTGATCAGCCCATCGTGCCCCTGTTTTCGTTCCCCGTGGATAATGTAGAACTGAAACTTCTCTGAGCTATACTTTTCCAGATAAGAAATAAAGTCTTCTTCTTGAGAAAAGCGATCGCAAAAATGCTTGTAATGATCGGCAAAATTCTGGAAGCTGCTCTCAACAATTAGGTTGGTCCCACTTTCAACTACTTTTTTTTTGCGTTGGTCCTCCTCTATCTTTTCTTCTATGGCCTTGATGATCTCTGCAAAGTTTGAGTTTTTATGCAGTTGCACACTCAAGGTGTTCATGTCAGAGATCACATCGGTAAGGCGGTCAAAAGCAGCGCGAATGGCCACGTATAAATCCAGTTCTGAATGCACCCGTACGTTGTTGGCATTGCTCTTTGCTTGCTTGATACGGGCCTGTAATTTTGCCGATTTATCATCCCAATAATCGGTATAGTCCAAGATGTCAATGGCATCATAAATCTTGGCATCGGGCAGTACTATCGGAAAAATTCTATTTCTAAAATCGCCTTGTTTTTCGATTTCTAGCAACTCGAACATGCAGTGCTTGGACCTGAGGTACTTGTCGCTGATGACCAGCAAAACCATATTGCCCCTACCAATGCGCTTCATAAACTCTTTAATAGAGCCACGGTAATTAACACCATCTACCTTGTCCCTAATGATTTTGAGGTTATGCTGCTCAAAGGTCTTTTGCAGTTGATTGACAATCTCCTCCCGCTCCTCACCTTCTTCACCCCAAGCATAAGAGATAAATATCTCTGGTATGGGCTCTTGTGAAGAATTATCTTTTGTCATTTTTGCTATTTACTTTACATTCATAGTTAATCTTTCAAGTATAGCAATTTTTTAGTGAATGATTAAAGGTTTATATGTATTATTTGTTTGGTGTTTATCCAAAGTGTAAGTAAGCTACTACATAGGCATATATGCTCTCATTTTTTTTGATGCTATGAAAGAAAAGATTTAACTACTATACATTTTCACCTTACTCATGGACAAAAGCAATTTTATCATGCCATCTCCTCTAGATTTATACGCTTTACGACTTTTGATTGGCTACAATAGTTCCACCCCTCTGAGATTTTACAAAAATGTATAGTAAAAGTCGGCAAGCTCTTGTTTTCATAGAAGCCTCTATCTTCTAGTTTCAGTAGTACATATTTGGGCAATATATTATTTAATAGCATACAAAATATATAAAGCAATTTTTATTGGCTTATTTGCTATAGCTTTTAACTTGCATGGTTTTAAGCCCTTAGAATCTTACAA
>CAKZMZ010000384.1 GCA_937129345.1 uncultured Thalassovita sp.
CAAAGATGTGGAAAAGGAGGACACCGCTGCAAAGTATGAAGCTTGGGGTTGGCACCCCATCACTATTGATGCCCACGACTTAACCGCAATCAGAAATGCCCTTAAAGAGTGTATCGAAGAAACAAATAGACCTTCTCTGATCATTGGCAAAACCATAATGGGTAAAGGCGCCGTAACAGAAGAGGGAGAAAGTTTTGAGAGAAAAGTTTCTACGCATGGCCAACCACTTGGCAAAGCAGGTGCCTCCTTAGAAAAAACCATAGAAAATCTAGGGGGAGACCCACAAAATCAGTTTATTATTTTTGACGATGTAGCAGCTTATTACAAAGAAGTTGCAGAAAAAAACCGAAAGATAGTTGCGGAAAAGAAAGCAGCACAAGAAAAATGGGCAGCAGAAAACCCTGAGAAAAGCGAAAAACTAAATTTTTTCCTTTCTGGCCAGATCCCAGACATTGATTACAAAGGAATTGCCCAAAAAGAAGATATCGCTACACGTTCTGCATCTTCTGCAGTTTTGGCACACTATGCAGAGAATGTGGAGAATATGATCGTAGCTTCTGCAGACTTATCCAATAGCGATAAAACAGATGGTTTCCTTAAAAAAACCACATCTTTTAAAAAAGGCGATTTTTCAGGTGCATTTTTACAAGCTGGAGTTTCTGAACTAACCATGGCAGCCATTGCCAATGGCATGGCATTGCACGGCGGTATAATTCCGGTTGTGGGTACTTTCTTTGTATTCTCAGATTATATGAAACCTGCAATAAGGCTCGCCGCATTAATGGAACTCCCCGTAAAATATGTTTGGACCCACGATGCTTTTAGAGTAGGTGAAGACGGTCCTACACACCAACCTATTGAACAAGAAGCGCAAATACGACTTTTAGAACAACTCAAGAACCACTCGGGCGAGAATAGTTTTTTAGTTTTAAGACCTGCCGACTCACACGAAACAACTGTGGCTTGGAAAATGGCATTAGAAAATAAAAAAACACCAACTGCCCTGATACTTTCAAGACAAAACATAAATACCTTACCAGCTAAAGGCAATCGATACGATGCTGCTCTACAAGCCGAAAAAGGAGCTTATATCGTAGAAGACACCGAAGGCACACCAGATATTGTTTTTGTTGCAAGTGGTTCAGAAGTAGCTACGCTTGTAGATGGAGCTAAAATTTTGCGTGAGGAAAAAGGATTAAAGGTAAGAATAGTCTCTGCTCCTTCTGAAGGACTTTTTAGAACACAACCTGAAGAATATCAATCTAGTGTATTACCTGATGGTATACCCGTATTTGGCCTAACCGCTGGCTTGCCTGTTACCTTAAGAGGTTTGGTAGGTGCTAAAGGCACAGTTGAGGGGCTTGAGCATTTTGGATATTCTGCTCCTTTTGACGTTTTAGACGAAAAATTTGGCTATACTGGAAAAGAAGTAGCCAAAAAAGCAATGAAATATTTAGAAGCGTACAAATAATTTAACTATAGAATTCACTCAAATATCATTATGAAAAAGACAAATATAATTTTAGGTTTTATCCTAATGGCCAGCATGTTCTTTTGGTCTTGCTCTAAGCAAGAGACCTCTAATGAGACTACAGAAGAAACCAATACAGAGGCTTCTATGGAAGCAGAGGAAGCACCAAGCGAAGAAGAAATTCCTAGCCCTTTAAAAAAGCTATCTGAAACAGTAAGCGGTGTACAGGTTGAAATGCAGTATGGTTCGCCTGGCGTAAAGGGAAGGACGATTTGGGGAGAACTTGTACCTTATGGAGAAGTTTGGAGAACTGGTGCTAATGAAGCTACCTGGATTTCTTTCGATAAAGATATTACAATCCAAGGAAATGAGGTACCCGCAGGAAAATACGGTCTTTTTACGATTCCGAACAACGATGAATGGACGGTTATTCTCAATAAAACATGGGATCAATGGGGCGCCTACGATTATAACCCCGAAGAGGATCTTATAAGATTTACAGTAGACCCTGAAATGCTAGAAACGCCTGCAGAAAGAATGGAATTTATGTTAGCAGAAAACGAAGTGAAATTTATGTGGGAAAAGCTTGCCTTCGCTTTTAAAGTAGCGCCTGCAGCAGAATAAGAAATTTATTAAAAAGCAAAAAAAGGATTCTCACGAATCCTTTTTTTGTTATAGCTTTTGTAAAAAGTAATCGAAGGTATCTCCTCTCAAACCCAATCTTATAGTCTCGAGAGGGATTACCTCATGAGGTGCAATGTTTCCTAAATTGACGTTGGCTCCCAATAATTTCACGAACCAAACTTGTTGCTCTTTTTTGGGTGCTTCCCAAATTATTTTCTCAAAAGGTATCTTCGTCAAAATTTCATCGACCAATCCAGAGCGAACCTCCCCAGAACCTCTAAACAAACCAACATTTCCGCCTTCTCTCGCCTCTCCAATTACTTTCCAAGCCCCAGCGTCTAGTTCACTTTGCATTAATTGTATCCACTTATATGGTGGAATAATTTTATCTACATCTTTAGAACCCACCTCTGAAAGCACCGTAACTTGCTTAGATAATTTTTTGATCAACTCACATTTTTCGTCGTGCGGTAAATCAATAGAGCCATCTGAAACTTCAGTAAATTCCATACTAAACTTATCTAGTAATTTTCTGAAATCTTCAAATTGGTTTCTAATAACGAAAGCTTCGAAAAGCGTACCTCCGAAATATACAGGCATATTTGCCTCTCTGTACAAATCTAATTTTTCTTGTAGTTTAGGAAATACATAAGATGTAGCCCAACCTAATTTCACTATATCGAAATGATCAGAGGAGGTCTCCATCAGATTTTCAACCTCTCTTAAAGAAAGCCCTTTATCCATGACCATTGTTAAACCAACGTCTCTAGGCTTTACACTGCGTTCAGGAATTTTGTCTAAGTGAAAATGCATAAAGTAATTATCAAAATTGATTGAGAATATTCTCTACAGTGCAGCAAAGTTAAAGTATGCCCACTATTAATAAAAATAATGAAATTAATCCTTTGAATCTTACTATATATTCAATTCAAAGACATAAAAAAACCCAGCCTAATAATAGGCTAGGTTTCTTACACTTCAAAAAAATAAATTAGTCTTGTATCTGACGCTCTCTGAAAGATTTTCTAGAAGCTACCAAAGCATCGTATTCTTCCTGAGAACCTACTTTAGTTTTCTGGAACCTTCTCACACCCGTACCAGCAGGAATCAGGTGACCTACGATCACGTTTTCTTTCAGACCATTAAGCCCATCCATTTTTCCTCTGATTGAAGCTTCACTCAACACCTTAGTAGTTTCTTGGAAAGATGCTGCGGAGATAAAGCTCTTAGTATCTAGAGAGGCTTGGGTAATACCTTGCAAGTTTGGTCTAGAGACTGCAGGTTGTGCATCTCTTACTTTTACAAGATTTAAGTCCCTTCTTCTCAGACTTGAGTTTTCATCCCTCAATCTTCTAGCAGAAACAATCATACCCGGTTTCATGGTGGCTGAATCGCCAGCTTCTACGACTACTTTCTTATCCAAAATATTGTCATTAGCTTCCATAAACTCAAACTTATCAACATTTTGGTTAGGCAAGAACATAGTATCACCGCTATCTACGATTTGCACTTTTTGCATCATCTGACGAACGATAACTTCAATATGCTTATCGTTGATTCGAACACCTTGTAACCTGTAAACGTCTTGGATTTCATTCACTAAGTATTCCTGCACTGCCGTAGGACCACTTATCGCCAAAATATCTGACGGGGTTATGGCACCATCTGACAATGGCGTACCTGCTCTTACAAAATCGTTCTCTTGTACTAGAATGTGTTTAGAAAGATTTACCAGGTATCTTTTCTTAACACCGTCTTTAGATTCTACAAATATCTCTCTATTACCACGCTTGATTCCGCCGTAAGAGATTACACCATCAATCTCACTCACCACTGCTGGGTTAGAAGGATTACGTGCTTCAAACAATTCTGTAACTCTAGGCAAACCACCAGTAATATCTCGGTTCTTGCTAATAGCCCTTGGTATTTTAACTAGGATTTGTCCTGCCTTAACTTTTTGGCCATGATCAACCGAAAGGTGCGCATCAACAGGAATGTTACTACTTACCTTATCTCCACTATCTGCAAGAATATGGATGGTTGGGTTTTTAGTTTTATCCTTAGTCTCTGTAATAACCTTTTCTCGGTGACCTGTCTGCTCATCGTATTCTTCTCTATAAGTTATGCCTTCTTCAATAGATTCAAACTCGGTTTCACCATCAAACTGAGAAAGAATTACTGCGTTAAATGGATCCCAGAAGCAAATCTTATCTCCTTTCTTCACTTTAGCACCAACTTTAACCGTTAAGTAAGCGCCATAAGGCACGTGGTTGGTAATGAGTACTTTTTTGCTTGAAGTATCAATAATTTTAACCTCACAAGTTCTAGACATCACTACTTCTACATCCTCGCCGTCAGGTGATTTTGTAGGAACAGACCTTAACTCTTCGAATTCTACTACACCATCAAACTTGGCTCTAACCGAGGCGTCTACCTCAATGTTAGAAGCAGTACCCCCTACGTGGAAAGTCCTTAATGTTAGCTGCGTACCCGGCTCACCAATTGACTGTGCTGCAATTACGCCAATTGATTCTCCTAAGTGTACTAGCCTACCTGAAGCAAGGTTTCTGCCATAGCACAGGGCACATACACCATTTTTACTCTCACAGGTAAGTACAGATCTAATTTCTACCGACTCAATAGCAGTATCATCGTCTATTCTTTCCGCTATTTCTTCGGTAATCAGATCACCTGACGGTACTATAATTTCTTCACTCAATGGATCGAATATATCGTGAACACTTACCCTACCTACAATTCTCTCTTTCAATGGCTCTATTACATCTTCGTTGTCTTTAAGTGCCTCTACGGTAATACCTCTTAGCGTTCCGCAGTCAGGTTCTACAACAACAACATCTTGCGCAACGTCCACAAGCCTTCTTGTAAGGTAACCAGCATCAGCGGTTTTCAGAGCTGTATCTGCTAGACCTTTACGTGCACCGTGTGTAGAAATGAAATACTCCAATACATCTAGGCCTTCTTTAAAGTTAGAGATAATCGGGTTTTCGATGATCTCACCCACAGAACCTTGAAGGTTTTTCTGAGGCTTA
Source organism: uncultured Thalassovita sp. (assembly GCA_937129345.1). GTDB lineage: Bacteria > Bacteroidota > Bacteroidia > Cytophagales > Flammeovirgaceae > Chondrinema. The sequence continues at coordinate 5,146 of CAKZMZ010000384.1, forward strand.
GCCATCAATCCTCTCATACCGCCCAACTGCCTTATCTGCTCTCTAGAACCTCTAGCTCCTGAGTGCATCATCATATAAATGGAGTTGAAACCTTGTTGGTCAGTCTCCATTTTCTTCATCAATGTAGAGGTAAGCTTGTTGTTGATTTTTGTCCAGATATCGATTACCTGATTGTAACGCTCGTTATCTGTAATCAGACCCATTTGGTAGTTGCTAAGAACAACTTCTACATCATTCTTGGCATCTTCAATCATTTGTACTTTTTCATCTGGCGTAACTATATCGTCCAAACCGAATGACAAACCACCCAAATAAGCCGAGCGGAAGCCAAGGTCTTTAATATCATCTAGGAATTTGGCTGTTTTTGCCATACCTACAATCTTAAATACCTTAGCTATAATTTTCTGTAGCTGCTTTTTAGTAAGTAACTCGTTCACAAAGCCAACTTCTTCTGGAACCACCTCATTAAATACCACTCTACCAGAAACCGTTTCTACTATTTGAGGCTTAAGCTCACCTGTTTTCTCATCCCTTACATTTACCCTCACTTTTATATTGGCATGCTTCTCAATTCTCCTTTCATTAATGGCAATAATTACCTCATTGGCGCCATAGAAAGTCATACCCTCACCTCTTACAGGATGGTTTTTGGTAGATTTCCTACCTTTTGATAGATAGTAAAGACCCAATACCATATCTTGAGAAGGAACTGTAATTGGGTTTCCGTTAGCCGGGTTCAAAATGTTGTGAGATGCCAACATTAATAATGAGGCCTCTAGCACAGCTTCGTGCCCTAGTGGAACGTGCACCGCCATTTGGTCACCGTCAAAGTCAGCGTTAAATGCAGTACATACCAATGGGTGCAATTGAATCGCCTTACCTTCAATTAATTTAGGTTGGAAGGCTTGAATACCTAACCTGTGCAAAGTTGGAGCACGGTTTAACAATACCGGATGTCCTTTCAACACATTTTCTAAGATATCCCAAATTACTGGATCTTTTCTGTCTACGATTTTCTTCGCAGATTTTACAGTTTTTACTATTCCTCGCTCAATTAATTTTCTGATAATGAACGGCTTGAAAAGCTCGGCTGCCATATTTTTTGGCAAACCGCACTCGTGTAATTTCAATTCAGGTCCTACAACAATTACTGAACGGCCTGAGTAATCAACCCTTTTACCCAATAAGTTTTGACGGAAACGACCTTGCTTACCTTTCAACATGTCGCTGAGAGATTTTAAAGGTCTGTTGCCATCTGCCCTTACTGCATTTACTTTTCTTGAATTATCAAACAAAGAGTCTACAGCTTCCTGTAGCATTCTTTTCTCATTTCTAAGGATTACTTCAGGGGCTTTAATATCGATCAGCCTTTTAAGACGATTATTTCTGATAATCACTCTTCTATAAAGGTCGTTCAAATCAGAAGTAGCAAAACGACCACCATCCAAAGGTACCAACGGCCTCAACTCAGGAGGGATTACAGGTACCATTCTAATGATCATCCACTCAGGCCTGTTCTCGATTCTTTCTCTCGCTTCTCTAAATGCCTCTACTACTTTTAATCTTTTAAGGGCTTCCGCCTTTCTTTGTTGAGAAGTATCATTAGCAGCACTATCTCTTAAAGAATAAGAAAGCTCATCTAAGTTTATGCGTGATAGGAGCATCTCCAATGCTTCTGCTCCCATTTTAGCGATAAACTTCTCAGGATCGTCGTCATCTAATTGTTGGTTTTCCCTTGGCAGTTTATCTAAAATATCAAGGTATTCATCTTCGGTAAGATAATCTAGGTAGTTAATACCGTCATCTGCCTTAATGCCTGCTTGGATCACCACGTATCTTTCATAATAGATTATCTGATCTAATTTTTTACTAGGCAATCCTAACAAATAACCTATCTTGTTGGGCAAAGACCTAAAATACCAAATGTGCGCTACAGGAACTACCAACTGTATGTGGCCCATGCGCTCCCTTCGCACTTTTTTCTCAGTAACCTCTACGCCACATCTGTCACAGATTATGCCTTTATACCTAATTCGCTTATATTTACCACAGTGGCACTCCCAGTCTTTTACCGGTCCAAAAATACGTTCACAGAACAAACCGCCCATTTCTGGCTTATATGTCCTGTAATTGATGGTTTCTGGCTGGGTAACTTCACCGTGAGAACTCTCCAAAATTGACTCTGGAGATGCCAAACTGATGGTAACATTCGTAAAGTCGTTGTTGAATTTCTTGTTTTTTCTGAATGCCATTTGAAGTGTAAGCTTTTTTGAACTTGCAAATATAGAGAATTTGTATTTATTTGTGAATTTTACTTGCGCTTTTTATGGATTTTTTGTAATAACTGAAAAAATTGTCTTTTGAAAAGGAGGGTTGATAAAATTTCAATTCTTGATAATTGGATAGATGAAAAAAAGAAAAATACTTAGTTACGATAAAAAGCCAAAAAGCCAAGCTTAGTTTAAAACAATTTTTGAGAAAAAAAGTTTACGCGCATCACTACTTTAATTACTGTTTTTTTGCCACCCGTTACATCTGCCCCATAACACCATATTTTTAGGCTATTAAGGAAAAATAAAAATCGTAGATTTATGCTTCTATCTACCTTTAACAGCACATCATGAAATACGAATTGATCAAGCACGAAATATCGCATAGAATTATATACATTACGCTTAACAGGCCAGAAAAAAGGAATGCCTTAAATCAGCAGATGGTTGCTGAACTTACACATGCTTTAAAAAAGGCCGAAAATAATCCCCAAGGCAAGGTCATCGTTTTAAAAGCCGAAGGAAAAGCCTTTTGCGCAGGTGCAGACCTCGCTTACATTCAGTCTTTGCAAGCATTTAGTTATGAGGAAAATTTAGCAGATTCCAATCAATTAAAAGCTTTGTTCGAAATAATTTATCAGCATCCTAAAATCATTATTGCACAGGTTGAAGGCCATGCTTTGGCGGGCGGTTGCGGATTGGCCACAGTATGCGATTATATTTTTTCCGTACCTCATGCCAAATTTGGTTATACAGAAGTAAAAATTGGATTTATCCCAGCCATTGTAATGGTGTTCTTACTCAGAAAAATTGGCGAAAGCCGAGCAAAAAGACTGTTGCTTTCTGGAGAAATTTACACAGCCGAAGAAATATTGAGCACAGGACTCTTCCATCAACTATGCGACCCCAAGACCATTGCCGATAGTGTTAAGCATTTTGCCACTTCGCTTTGTGAAAACAATTCTGAAGCGGCAATGGCAATCACAAAAAAAATGATTGCAGACATACAAAGTATGCCGATAGAAAAAGCCTTGTCTTTTGCAGC
>CAKZMZ010000385.1 GCA_937129345.1 uncultured Thalassovita sp.
CATACGCCTTGGTTAGCGAAGACAGAATAGGCCGCGACCATCTCAAATAAAGAAACCTCGCTAGTACCTAAGCAAAGCGAATAAACCCGATCAATTTCTCGGTCAATTTCATATTTATTCCTCAAATACCCTATGCCAAATTTTTCTTCCGCATAGTCTGCAATGATATCAGGGCCGAGCATCTTAATGATCGAGGCTGCCGCCGTATTTTTAGACATGGCCATGGCCTGCCTTAAGGTGAGCTCCATTCCTGAATAATCTCCACTGTTCTTGGGTGTGTAAATGCTGCCATCATCCAGCTCAATACTTACGGGAGCGTCTACAATTTTGTAGCAAGGGTGCATTTTCTTCTCTACAATGGCTGCAGAATATGTTATTGGCTTAAAAGTAGAGCCGGGTTGTCTATATCCTTGTTTTACATTATCAAATTGAAAAAAGCGGTGGTCTATACCGCCAACCCATGCCTTAACATGGCCTGTAACTGGATCCATAGACATTAGGCCCGTATGTAAAAAATGTTTGTAGTATGCCAAAGAGTCCATGGGCGACATAACGGTATCTTGCACATAATCGGGGGCATTCCAATTAAAAACCTGCATGGGCAACGGGGTATTCAAGACTTTTTCTATAGAATCTTGATTATTTCCATATTGCAGCTTTAGTGTGCGGTAGCGTTCTGTTCTCCTAATTCTGCTTTTTAAAAATCCTTTTATCGGTTTAAAATCTTCATCTACCCAAGGTTCTCTGCCCTGCCAGTGTTTATTGAACTTTTCTTGCTGGTCTTTCATGTGCTCGATCATGGCTTCTTCGGCATGTTTTTGCATGCGAGAATCTATGGTAGTATAGATTTTAAGGCCATCTGTGTATAGGTTGTAGGGTTCGCCATTTGGTTTAAAATGTGTAGCACACCATTTTTTGAGGTCTTTGGCAATTTCGTTTCTAAAATAAGTGGCAATGCCAGTGTTGTGGCTTTCTACCTTGTATTCTAGTTCAATGGGTTTTTCCTTAAGAGAGTCGTAGGCCTCATCGGTTAAGAAACCGTATTTGTGCATCTGATAAAGTACGGTGTTTCTTCTGGTTTTAGAGTTTTCTGGATTGCGATATGGGTTATAACGCGTAGGTGCTTGCAGCATCCCTGATAAAATGGCCGACTGTAGTACATCTAAACTATCTGGTATGGTGTTGAAAAAAGTCTTGCTGGCGGCTTTTATCCCAAAGGAGTTACCGCTAAACGAAGCAGTATTGAGGTACATGGTCATGATTTCCTCCTTGGTGTAGGCACGTTCAAGTCTTATAGCTAAAATCCATTCTTTGGTTTTGGCTATTACAGTGCCCAGTATCGGGATGTCATTTAGCTTGCCGTTGTCCAACCCGTCTCTGGTGTTAAAAAGTATTTTGGCCAACTGCTGAGACAAGGTACTGCCTCCCCCTTTTAAATCGAATGTAACAATACCGTACAGCACTCTGCTTAAACTTCTTAGATCTATACCACTGTGCTGCTCAAAACGAACGTCTTCTACGGCTTTTAGTGCATTTACCAAGTTTGGAGAAAGCTGATCGTATTGAATCGGATCCCGATTTTCGAGGTAGTATTTCCCCATAATTTCGCCATCTGCAGTGTAAAGTATGGATGCGATTTGATTTTTAGGGTTTTCCAACTCTTTAAAATCGGGCATACCTCCGTAGAGGTTGTTCCAATTATTATTTACTGAAATAACATAGGTGACCAAAAAGGCCATACCTAAGGATGTTATTATCCAGATTGTTTTGATGAGTTTTAAATACATATTTTAATAATAGAGTATTTTTTGACATTAATGTGCAAAGTTAAAAAATAGCCGAAGATACTCAGCGATTTTTAGGAGGAGCACCTCCTTTTGGCTCTAACGAGGCATTTTGTCCAGATAAATCGATTTGATTTGGCTTAATAGCAGCCTGTAAATCCTTTGCAAATGGTATCAGTTCACTTTCGTTGAACTTGTCTATAAATTCATTCAGTTTCAGATAGTAAGTGGTAAGGTCTTCAGTCGTTTTGCCATCGATCATGGCGCGCAGCAGATGCATTTTGTCTAGCACTGTACTTTTAGGATACTCGGCTATAGCAATTTGCAATAAAGAATCCGCCTCATTGTATTTTCCATCTTTATATAGGGCAAAGCATTGCTCATAGCCTTCGGTTGCCTCTTGGTTGTAGATGTTGGTTTCCTCTACATAATTAGGGTTGATCAAAATCTTTGCGTAAAAAGACTCAGGGAACTCATTAATGATGGTATCCTTATAGCTGAGTTGGCTGCAACCATCATAATTTCCGCACATGGTATACAAAATATACATGGCCTCTACAGTGTACTGCCCTTGTGGGAATTCTTTATGAAGCCTAGAGTATGTTTTTATGAGGTTATTGTACTCTTTGAGTCTGTAATAATAGACTTTGCCCAGTTCGAATAATCCTTCTTCTAACTTGCCGCGTACGGTTTGCCTTTGCGCCGGCGTATACGGAATTTCCGCTTTTCTGGCTTCTAAAGATTTTACGCCTGCAAAAATATCGTCTTGTTTCTCGCCATTGGCCTCTGCGCTTTGGTTTTGCGCATTATTGGCAACATTGGCATTGTTGCTCTCCTCAAAGTCGGGTTGTCTTCTTGATCGACGCCAATTGTCCTCTAAGGGCCTATCTCCCCAAGTTCTGATAAAAGTGGTTTGCCCAAAAACCTTGGCAGTGGCATTGTAAAAATACCAGCCATTGTCTTCTCGGGTATTTAGATCGGTACTCGTATCCGGAGCGCGCTTTCTGCTTTCCTCGTTGAGTTTTCTATTTTCATTGTCTTTAAGAATGGCCTCTTTTTCGGTTTCTATTTCGTTTTTGAGAAATTCGTCTAGTTCATCTTGGGGCATTTCGGCTAGTGTTAACAGCCTGTCTTGCTCTCTTACCTGCTTAATGTATTTGGCAAACTCTTTTAAGGTTTCGGCCAGTTCTTTGTTTTCTTCGTAGTTTTTTACGTAACTAGGCATCACCTGCATGGTACTGTCGTAATACAAAGCGGCCTTCTCAAAGTCTTTTAACTCATAATAGTAAAGTTGCCCCATTTTTAAATAAGAATAGGCTTTTTGTACCGTGTTGTTCGAGCTAATCTTAACTGACTCGTTTAAATATACCATGGCCTTTTCTATATCGTCTAAGCGCAAGTAGTATTTGGCCATCTCATAATAGATTTTATCTCTATACTCCCAGTTCTTGTCATCATTGAGCAGTTTTTCAAAATATCTGGAAGCCTCTTCTATAGATTCTTCCGATTCTATTTTAGAAACTCCGGAACGCTTTAGGTCTGCATGAAAGGCCAATTCATAAGTAGGACTAAATTTAAACGCATTTGCATAGTGTTCGTAAGCCTTGGTCTCTTTGCCCTGCATCTCTAGTAACTGTGCCATTAAAAAGTTAAGCCTTGCTTTCTCAGCTCTTTTTTCTACAAGTGGTAGGGCTTCTGCCATGTGCAGAGTGAGCATGTCGTAATTTTCTACCTGCCTGTAATAATGCGCCATGGTAAGGTGGTAGTCGCGGGTGTTTTCTTCATTAAAAGGCGCTTTTTCTTTCCTTATAAAATCTAGCACAGCAAACATATTTTCGTACTGCTTAGAGGCCATAAAGGTCCTTAGCAATAAAATAAGTGCATGGTGCCTTGCGTCGTTTTCTTCAGAATTGGTATTAACGTATTTGAAAGTGAGCACGGCATTCATAAAATCGCCTTGGTAGAGGCGGGCTTTTCCAATGAGGTTGTAACAATCGTCTACCCATTTACTTGATTCGTGCCATTGTATAGGCAGAGAGGCTTTCTCTATAATGTATTCGAAACTAGAAGCCTGCCCTGCAGCGGCTGTAGTATCAATCGGGGCCAAAACTTGTAAAATGTCATTATAATCGTTCTCGGGATTACCGAAAAGGGTTTCTTCCACTTCTAAGGTCTTTTCTTTGGCCAAAAAATATGCATTAAACCTAGCAGTAGTATCGTGGTATTGCTGGCAAGCATTAATGAAAAATACAAGTAATAGTATGGTAAAAAATCCTTTCTGTGCCAAAATGAAGATTTTATCAAAAAATAGCTCTATTGAAAAAGTCTCGAATTACTCTGCAAAGCTAAACGAATATCTAGCTTTATTAATTCTAATTTACCAAATCAATTTTATTTCGGATTTAGTTCTCTATAAAGCTTGATTTTGTGTTTTCCCTCTAAAAGTTTCTTCGCATAAAGAAAAAATACAGCCAATCTCTTCAGAATGAAAAATATCACATGTTTATGAAATTTAATGTTGACCTTCTTTTCGAACTTTTAGCGGTACATTGGTGTCTTTGAGAGGTACAAAATTTGTACTAATTAAAATTTTTAGCACTTTTTTGCGATATGTATAGACGCAATTATTGTTAGCATGCGTTATTTATTAATTATATTATCGCTATTTTTACAACTTTAACAACGCTTAGATTTTTTTGAAGCAGAAGAATAACATAGGAAGCTGGCTACAATCCAAGTATTTATTGATTATAAGGCATGAAGAAAACTTTGCCGAAAAAGCGACGATAAAATTTAGTTACGTTAAGCTCTTTCTGGTAGTAGGAGGCATTTTCGTGCTCTTTTCTGGCTTGAGTTTTTTGCTGGTAACTACAGTGCTATCTAAATGGTATGATCCAAGGATTGACTATGTAAAGATGAACAGCACGCTTATTGAGATGCAAGAAACCATAGACTCGCTCATGGTAGAGATGGAGATGAAGGAACAGAGCCTGAGTAACTTTAGAAATGTACTTAATGGCAATGTAGATTTCGCTGTTTTTGAAAGTCCGGTAGATGAAGAGACTGCTGAAAAGCAGGAGGAGGACAATAAAGAAATGGCTAAGGTAGAGGAGGAGTTCAGGAAAAATTTTGAGCAAGAGGATCAAGAGCAGATAAGCTTTGTGAACAATGCCAATAGCGATTTACAACAGGTTTTTTTCTTTACACCCATAGATGGGGTTATTTCCAAAAAATTTAGTGCGCAAGAATCGCACTATGGTTTAGACATTGTGGCCAAGAAAAACGAACCGATAAAGGCCATTGCAGACGGAGTGGTGATCCTGTCTTCATGGACTCAAGATTCGGGGCATACAATAGCTATACAACATAAAAATCAGCTTATTTCATTTTACAAACACAACTCTGCTAGATTAAAAAACGTGGGCGATTTGGTAAAGGCCGGGGATATCATTGCCATTATTGGCAACTCTGGCGAACTTACTGATGGACCACACCTGCATTTAGAATTATGGTATAACGGAAATGCGGTTAATCCCGAAGATTTTATGGCATTTTAGTGCCTTTGTAAGTTAATGAGTTTTTCCCTTATGTAGCTTTTATTTTATTTGCATAAGGCCGATTGTTTAAATTTTAGAATTATGAGTCTATTTAGCAACAAAGAAGAAAGTAAGGAAGAAGTTGTAAGAAGCAACTCTACCAACCACATCGGAAAAGGCACCGAAATTAAAGGTGACCTTGATACACACGGTATCATTCGTATAGATGGCAAGATTTACGGTAACGTAAGATCAAAATCTAAAATCAATCAGGGCGAAGGCTCTTATGTAGAGGGGAATGTTATTTCACAGAATGCCGAGATTTCTGGCGAGGTAAAAGGTAAGTTAGAAATATCTGAAATGCTTGTTCTTAAGCCTTCTGCCGTAATCAATGGAGATATCTTTACCGGTAAACTGATCATTGAATCAGGTGCTACGCTTAACGGCACTTGTAGAATGGGCGATGTAAAGAACATGCAGAAGCAGAACAACAACAATTTCAACAACGCGCAGAAACATCAGCAAAATCAACAAAAACAACCGACCAAAGCGACAGTCTAAACCTTTCGAAGAGTACATCAAGTATTCTTCATTGGCCATAGAAATGATAGGAGCGATACTATTGGGAGCCTGGATTGGCTCCCTTTTAGACAATCATTTTACAACAGAAAGGGCCTATTTTACGCTACTTTTCATGTTGCTCGGTGTGGGCACTTCTATCATGCTTCTCATAAAAAAAATCTCCAAAAAAGATTGATCGCTACAGATAGGCTGTGTACTTTTGGCCTATGAATCAAGATTATACATTTTACAAACAACTTCTCTTACTAACAGTGGTTTTGGTGCTAGCCATGCTACTTGTTCAGTACATTGCTGTAGGAGTGGTTATAATTTACCATTGGCTAAGTTTACTCTACTTCTCTCTATTAACAGCAGGTTCTTACATGTTAATATCCCGGGGCATAAAAAGTAAGGATGTAGATTTTGTGAGCTACTTTATGGGGGCTTCTGCCATTCGCCTCTTAGTTTCTGCCATAATCCTTTTTTTATACTTTTATTTTGTTAAAGAAAATGCGGTTTCTTTTACCGTAGGCTTTTTTATATTCTATTTGTTCTATACTGTATTTGAAATAAGAACACTATTGGCTAAATTGCGGCCAAATTTTGACAGTGACGGAAAATCTGATGAAGCTAAACAAAAGAATGAGCCGTAAATACCTGATAATCAATTTCGTATTTCTCGTATCTTTCCTAACAAACCCAACTATACTTTTTGCTGACGACAACGCCGAAGGTGATGGGTCTTTCAATCCGACCGATATGATCGTGCACCACATCAAAGACGATTATGGCTGGCATTTGTATGATTACGAAGATGATAATGGAGAAGAGCATTCTGTCTCCATATCTTTACCGATCATCCTTTATACTTATGAGGGCAGCTTGGGCAATGGCACTTTAGACATTTTCATGTCCAATGACTTCCACCACGGTGAAGAAGACGTGCAAAAAGGGGAGAATACTTACAGGCTGGATCATGGGCACATTACTGAGTTAGGAGGTAAGAAAATACTGGATTTCTCCATTACAAAGAACGTGGCATCTATGATGCTTTCCGTATTGATCCTTTTCTTGGTTTTCTTCAGTATAGCTGGTGCTTATAAAAAAAGAGGGGCCAAAGAGCCAAAAGGTCTTCAGTCTTTCTTTGAGCCGATCATTCTTTTTATTAGAGATGATATTGCCATCCCGAACATAGGAGAGAAAAAATACGAGAAGTTCTTGCCTTATCTAATCACACTGTTTTTCTTTATCTGGTTCAATAATCTTTTAGGGCTGATACCAACAGGAGCCAATACTTCGGGCAACATTGCCTTTACCATGACATTGGCCGTGTTTACCCTGCTCATTACCAATATATCTGGTACAAAGCACTATTGGTCGCACCTCTTCTGGACACCCGGAGTGCCTTTGCCACTGAGAATTATTGTATTGCCAGTTGAGCTACTTGGCATTATTACAAAGCCTTTTGCTTTAATGATTCGTTTATTTGCGAACATTACGGCAGGGCACATCATCGTGCTGAGTCTGATCAGCTTTATCTTTGTTTTCCAACAACTTTTTGTAGGGGTTGTAGTGGGACCCGTAGTGATTGCCATGACCTTGTTCGAGTTCTTTGTGGCCATTTTCCAAGCGTATATCTTTACTTTGCTATCTGCATTGTTTATAGGTTTGGCTTTGGAAGATGATCATCATTAATCTGTATTCTATTAACCATATATAAATTTAATTAAAATGTTACTAAGTATTTTGTTAGAAATGGTAGGTTCCATTGGTACGTTAGGTGCTGGTATCGGAGCTGGATTAGCGGTAATTGGTGCTGGAATGGGCATTGGCCGTATTGGAGGTAGTGCAGTTGAGTCTATGGCTCGCCAACCAGAAATGGCTGGTAGGTTACAGACCGCTATGCTTATCTCTGCCGCCTTTATTGAAGGTGTTGCGCTTTTTGCCGTTGCGGTTTGTTTCCTTATCGCTGGTTAAGAATTACAATGCCGGGTATTCTGGGATTGCCAGTACCCGGTATTTTCAACCCTCATTTTAAGACATTTAAATTAATTTAGAAATGGATATAGTAACTCCTGGTGTAGGCCTTATTTTTTGGACAGCACTTCTGTTTTTACTCGTTTTGGTTGTATTGAGGCGATTTGCTTACAAACCGATTCTCGAAGCTGTAAAAGCAAGAGAAGACTCTATTAAAGAAGCTTTGAGTTCTTCTTCTAAAGCAAAAGACGAAGTGGAAGTGCTTAAGAAAGAGATCGAAGATATGAAAAAAGAGGCGCGTGCCGAAAGAGAGACCATCATTAAAGATGCCAAAGAGGCTGCTGACAAATTGTTATCCGAAAAGCAAGAGGTCGCCAAAAAAGAATACGATCGCATAGTAGCCTCCGCACAAGAAGATATACAGAACGAGAAAAATGCTGCCTTGGCAGAGGTAAAGAACCAAGTGGCCAAGTTTTCTGTAGAGATCGCTGAAAAGCTTTTGAGAAAAGAACTTAGCGATGAGGACTACCAAAAGAAATTGATAAACGAACTGCTTGACGACACCAAATTGAATTAAGGATTTGATTGATAATGAAGTCGAGGAGACTTCCTTTTGATAATTAAGCCTTTGGTTAAAGTAGTTAATAATTGAACATTTACAATTAATCATTACTGAGTAATGTCAGAAAAAAGAATAGCAGTAAGGTACGCCAAATCTTTGGTAAACTTGGCCGAAGAGATGAAAGTCTTGGAGCAAGTGAAGGAAGATATGTTATTGGTCGACCAAGTCTGCAAAGAAAACAGGCAACTGAGATTGATCCTCAAAAGTCCTGTGATACTTACTACCAATAAAAGAATTATACTCGAGAAAATATTTGGGGACAAAGTGAGTGAACTGATTCTCAAGTTCTTTAAGATACTATCGAGAAAGAACAGGATTGGTGTATTGCCCTACATTGCTGATGAGGTAGTGAACCTTTACAACGATTTAAAGGGATTTCAAGAAGCTACAATCGCTACTTCTATGCCCCTGACCGATGCCATGAGAGATGAGGTAAAGCAAATCGTGGAAAAGGCCTCGGGCAAGCAGGTATTGCTCAACGAAGTAGTGGACAAAGATTTGATAGGAGGCTTTGTGCTCACTATGGGCGATAAACAACTAGATAAATCAATAGCGGGTAGCCTGAACAGGCTCAAGATCAAATTGATGGAGAATTGATCGGGATATCTGAAAAAAAGAGATAAATAAAATTTAGCATAACAATAAAAACAAAATAAAATGGCGCAGCAGGTAAGACCGGACGAGGTCTCTAACATATTAAGAGAACAACTCTCGGATTTTAAAACAGAGGCAGAACTCGAAGAAGTCGGTACTGTCTTGCAAGTTGGTGACGGTGTGGCCAGGATTTATGGCCTTTCTAATGCACAGTCGGGTGAGTTGATAGAGTTTGAAAAAGGAGCTACAGGCCTTGTACTGAACCTTGAAGAGGATAATGTAGGTGCAGTAATTTTAGGGAATCCCACTTCTGTGAGAGAAGGCGATTCAGTAAAAAGAACGAAAACAATTGGTTCGGTAAAAGTAGGTGAAGGCCTTTGCGGTAGAGTGATCGATACCTTAGGTAAGCCAATCGATGGTAAGGGAGAGATTGAAGGAGAATTGTTTGAAATGCCGCTTGAGAGAAAAGCCCCCGGTGTAATTTACAGAAGCCCGGTAAACGAGCCACTACAGACCGGTATCAAGGCGATTGATGCGATGATTCCAATTGGTAGAGGTCAAAGGGAGTTGGTGATTGGCGACAGACAGACAGGTAAGACAGCGGTTGTTATCGATACCATCATCAACCAAAAAGAATTTTACGAAAGGGGAGAGCCCGTTTATTGTATTTACGTGGCAATAGGTCAAAAAGCCTCGACAGTAGCCGGTGTCGTTGCCGAGCTTGAAAAAGCAGGTGCTATGGCATATACCACCGTAGTGGCAGCTAATGCTTCTGACCCCGCTCCGATGCAATTCTTTGCCCCTTACACAGGTGCAGCTATTGGAGAGTACTTCCGTGATACGGGTCGTCCTGCTTTGGTGGTTTATGATGACCTCTCTAAGCAAGCGGTTTCTTATAGAGAAGTGTCTCTGTTGTTGAGAAGACCTCCCGGACGTGAAGCTTATCCAGGTGATGTTTTCTACTTGCACTCTAGACTATTGGAGAGGGCAGCGAAAATTATCCCTTCAGATAAGATTGCAAGGCAGATGAACGATTTGCCGGATTCTATTAAAGATAAAGTGAAAGGTGGTGGCTCTTTAACTGCACTACCTATTATCGAGACCCAAGCTGGTGACGTTTCAGCATACATCCCGACCAATGTAATTTCTATTACTGATGGTCAGATTTTCTTGGAGACCAACCTTTTTAACTCAGGTATTAGGCCAGCGATCAACGTGGGTATTTCGGTATCTAGGGTAGGAGGTTCTGCTCAAATTAAATCTATGAAAAAGGTAGCGGGTACACTCAAATTAGATCAGGCGCAGTTCCGCGAACTGGAAGCTTTTGCCAAGTTTGGCTCTGACCTAGACCCAGCTACCAAACTGACTATTGAGCGTGGTAGAAGAAACCAAGAGATTTTGAAGCAGCCACAGTTCTCACCCTCTTCGGTACAAGAGCAAATAGCTGTCATTTACGCCTCTACCAATGGTTTGTTAGACAATGTAGCACTAGATAAGGTAAAGGCTTTTGAAGAGGAGTACATTGCCTCACTTAACAAAAACCACAAAGCGGTTATGGACAGCTTAGCTTCTGGTAAATTAGAGGACAGCTCTAAAGAGGCCATGGAAAAAGTAGCCAAAGAAGTAGCAGTAAACTATAAATAAGCATTACCGAGGGCCGCTAATTCGGCCCTCCTGATTAAACTGACAAAATAATGCCTAGTCTTAAAGAAGTAAAGAACAGAATAGTTTCCGTAAAGTCGACACAGCAGATCACGAAGGCCATGAAAATGGTGGCTGCGGCCAAATTGCGGAGAGCGCAGGACAGGATTATACAAATAAGGCCTTATTCTCAGAAACTAAACGCCATTTTACAGAACGTATCTGCTACACTCGGCGATGAGATAGAAAATGTTTACGCTGTTGAAAGGAAAGTAAAAAAAGCCTTGGTAATCGTGGTGACCTCTGATAGAGGTTTGTGTGGCGCTTTCAATTCAAACGTTTCAAAAGCAGCGTTGAATTTGATCAACCAAAAATACAGCAAGCAAAACGAGGAGGGTAATGTAGAGATACTTTGTATTGGCAAGAAAGGACATGATTTCTTTAAAAGAAGAGGGTACAAGGTAAATTATACTTTTGGTGAACTCTTTAATAATCTTGACTTTGAGCATGTTAGAGAAGCGGCAGAGTATGCCATGGATGGCTTTGTTAAAAAAGAGTTCGACTCAGTAGATATCGTTTACAATGAGTTTAAGAATGTGGCCACACAAATAGTGAGAACAGAGCAGTTCTTACCCATAAAATCTGATTTTGAAGATGGTGAGGCTGTTTCTGATGTGCAGCTAGATTACATCTTTGAACCCAACAAGGTGGATATCGTGATGGAGTTGATTCCCAAGAGTCTTAAGATTACCTTTTATAAAAGTATACTGGAATCCAATGCCTCGGAGCACGGAGCACGTATGACTGCCATGGATAAGGCAACTGACAATGCACAAGAACTATTGAAGGAACTGCAACTTACCTACAACAGAACAAGGCAAGCGGCCATTACCAAGGAGATACTTGAAATTGTAGGAGGTGCCGAAGCACTTTCTAATGGCTAGAAATAATTAAAATAATTAAAAGACCGGTTTTAAAAGGCCGGTTTTTTTTATTTCACTCTTTTGTAAAGTGTGCAATTGTAACCGCTGGCTTCCATACTAGAGATAATACCTAGCTTGTTAAGAACTGTGGCAATTTTGCTCTGCGGAATATTTAGACTGGCCACTGAGTCTAGTTTAGCCTTAGATAAAAAATATTCAGAGATGGAAGGGTTTCTGGCCAAGCTTACACCGCTTACAATCATATAGTCATAATCATATTGTTGCCTCAGGGCAGCTTCTCTCTTTTCTAGGGTGTTGTAAAGATCATAGTAATGATAAGAAGA
Source organism: uncultured Thalassovita sp. (assembly GCA_937129345.1). Lineage (GTDB taxonomy): Bacteria > Bacteroidota > Bacteroidia > Cytophagales > Flammeovirgaceae > Chondrinema. Next base: position 11,983 of record CAKZMZ010000385.1, read on the forward strand.
ACCGTTCTCGGTAACCGCATAATAGTAGAGAGGGTCTCCTATTACCTTACTTCCTCTAGGGATGTATTGCTGAACAAATTCAGATGCGATATCGGCATTTCTTCTCTTATGCTCGGCCACAACCTGCGTGGTTTTTACAGCAAAGTAGGCCAAATTAAACAATGCTAAGCAGGCTATTAAAATAATTACAGATAACCTCATTGAGTTGTTTAGATAATTTTATGTACTTCTGCCAAGAAATCTCTCTGGCAACTCTATGCAACTAGTCAATAGTAGATGCCATATATAATAAAAAAATCGGAACGAAATGCCCTTTAGCGGGTTTTAAAATAGATACTTAAACCGAAGTAATGATGAACAATACTAAAATATCATTTGCTGATACCCAGCAATTTTCTGAGTTGTTTTTAGACTACATACAACAAAAAGAAACCTTGCGGGATTTTTACCATTTACCTCCAGAAATTACTTCTTTTAGCAAACAGTTGGCCTTAAAGCAAGAATTCCCACAAAGCCGCAGAGAGGTTTTGGTAGAAGTTTTAAATAAGCAGTACGAAGACATTGCGCATCCACCCACAGATCAAATTCAAAAACTCCAAAATAAGAATACTTTTACGGTTACTACAGGACATCAGCTTAATATTTTAACAGGTCCCTTGTATTTTGTTTATAAGATTGTGTCTGTTATCAATCTTGCCAAAAAACTAGAGGCGACTTATCCTGAGTACAACTTTGTGCCCGTTTATTGGATGGCTACCGAAGACCATGATTTTGAAGAAATAAGAAAGATCGTACTTTTTGGAAGAGATTTTACATGGGAACACCCTGAGCCCAAAGGTGCTGTAGGCAGAATGGAGCTGCAAGGTGTGACCGAAATGATGGAGCAAATTGGGGAGGTGCCCACATTTATTAAAGAGGCTTACCAGCAAAACGATAACCTAGCCAATGCCACAAGGCAGTTGGTCAACTATCTGTTTTGCAAAGAAGGTTTGGTAATTATTGATGCAGATAACCAAGCTCTTAAGGCCGGGTTTGTTGATGTTATTAAAGATGATTTAACACAACACACTGCCAAAAAATTGGCTGATGAAGGTACAAATGCGCTTGAGAAATTAGGCTACAAATCTCAGGTTTTTCCTCGCGATATCAATTTTTTCTACTTGGTGGATGGCTTGAGAGAAAGGATCGAAAAAAATGAAAAAATTTATGAGGTACTCAATACCGATATCACTTTTACAGAACAAGCAATTTTAGAAAAAGTAGAACAGGCGCCCGAGTGTTTTAGTCCCAATGTAGCATTGAGGCCAGTGTACCAAGAGATGATATTGCCTAATTTGGCCTATATAGGAGGGCCTGCAGAAGTTGCTTATTGGTTGCAGCTAAAAGGCGTTTTTGACCATTACAAAGTGCCTTTTCCTATTTTGCTACCCAGAAATTTTGCCATGGTGCTCAACAAAAGCAATGGTAAAAAATTTAATAAACTGGGTCTGTCGCATCAAGATTTGTTTAAACACGAACACGAGCTCAGGGCCAATTTTGTAGAAAGCAATGCGGAGGTCAATTTAGAACTAGACCAAGAGATTACTGCACTCGAAAAAGTTTTTGAGGGTATATTGGGCAAAGCAGTTACCATAGATCCTTCGCTAAAAGGATATATTGGTGCCGAAACCCAACGTATGATCAAACAGATAGAGAACATTAGAAAGCGTTTAAAAAAAGCTGAAGAAAACAAGCAAGAAACGGAAGTAAAACAGCTGGTAAACTTAAAAGAGAAATTATTTCCTAACGATGCACCACAAGAGCGAGTTGAAAACTTTATGAGCTTTTATTTGAACAATCCAGAGTTTATCAAAGATTTGCTTTACTATTTTAATCCCCTAGATTTTACTTATAATGTTATGGAGGATGAATGATGAGTGAGTGAAAAAAGGATTAAAAGATATGAGGCCATCTTAATATACTAGATGGCCTTTCTTATGTACCTACTTTGTAAGGCAATGATATCATTGCAGCGATAATAAGCTTCGCCACTATCCGAAATATCTAGAGTTAAGATTCCTTGGTTTTGCAATCTATCCAGCAACTTTTTAGTATACCAAACGGACAACTCCAAATGCAGCACCAACTCAGTTAGAGTAGCCTTACCGTCTCTTTTCGTTAAGTACTTTAGTATTAAGATTTGATTTCGATTAATTTTTTGTATCTCTAGCCAAATGGTACTACCTAGGCCAAGGATAATAAACGCAACGATAGCTGTTGTGATTTCTTTATTTGCAGTATCAACAACAGCCATAAATATGAGTATACCGCTTAAAGTGAAAGAAAACTTCTGTAAGAAATTAGTAATTTTAGATGGCCTCATTATTTAATCTAGTAAAGTACAAGTAATGTTTGCTGATAAAAATACTTAAATTTGTTGAAAAAATGCGAATAAAGTATTTTTAGTACACTGTGAGCTAAGCAAAAATCTTGCTCGATACTATTATTGCACTTCTGTACGCCTTATATTAAATAATTCTTTAAAAAAAAATTACATCCCTTAATCCAAGTAATAATAACTACCACTCATCATACAAAGGAGGAAGTCTATCGTGATAAAAGAATCCTCCATTTACGCGGTCTGTTCCGTCCATTCTCCTTCTTTTGTTGGAGGGGAAATCATCTGTTGTATGCATCCACTCGTCTAAAGCCTTGTGCATTTCTATCAAAACTCCTCTGTAAGCACGGTTGCCTGCTAAATTGTTAAATTCTTCGGGGTCTTCTTTAATATTGTATAACTCTACTACAGACCTTGGCGATTGGAAAATCTGCAATTGGTTTTCATTGAGTTTGTCTTCCTTTTTTAGTCTCAAAAGTTCTTGATGCGAAGCGCTTGAAGCTAAATCGGCCGCTGTGCCATGTGGCCACTCTATATAAGCATTTTTAATCAGTTTGTATTCTCCGCTTCTTATAGAGCGCATATGCTCGTCGCAGTCGTGCCAGTTTCTTTCGCTGTAGACATACTTGTCTGCCTCAAAGTCTTCTCCTAGCAAAAGGGGCTTCATGCTTCTACCGAACATGCTTTCAGGTACGGTAATGCCTGCTACATCCAGAAAAGTTGGCGCCAAATTAATGACAGATACCAAGTGCTCACTTTCTTTGCTTACCTCAATTTTTTCTGGCCAACGAAAAATGAGTGGAGTTTTAATGCCCGCATCGTACAGCGTACCCTTAGCGCGGGTAAATGGACTTCCATTATCTGTTAAAAATACAATCAAGGTATTATCGAGTTGCTTTCTTTTTTCCAATTCTTTTAAGGCTTTGCCGATGTTTTGGTCCATGCGGGCAATTTCATCATAGTAGAATGCAATGTCTTTTCGCGTTTCTGGAGTGTCAGCTAAGTAAGGTGGCACAATTACCTCATCGGGGTTATGCGGTTGCTTTATGGCGCCTTCTGCATAATCTCTATGAGGATCGATAAAGGCATACCACATAAAGAAGGGCCTATCTCCGGCCTCGTCTAAAAATTGCTTAAACTCTTTTTCTTGAGATTCATCTGAGGCAGGTTTAAA
>CAKZMZ010000386.1 GCA_937129345.1 uncultured Thalassovita sp.
TATTTAGCGTAAGCAAGCTCTCGATCAAACCAACTCCCGCCATAATAGCCGCATAAGGAAAAATAAGCACCAAAGTATCCCAAGTAAGAGGGATAGAAGGAACATGAAAAGGAGGGAAGCCACCGCTGATTGAAGCAATATCGCCTACTGTCTTGGTTTGTATGCCCAAAAGCGTAACAATACCAAAAATACTGAGTATGGCGACCAAAGAAGCTGGCACAGCCTTGGTGAGTTTGGGCAAGCCCCAAATGATCAACATCGTGAGCAATACCAGTCCGCCGAATAAGTACAATTTTTGACCCATTAGCCATGCCCCTGAGGCGTCTTTAAACTGATCCAGTTGTGACATAAATATGATAATGGCCAAACCATTTACAAAGCCAAAAATAACCGGATGTGGCACCAGTCTCATGAGTTTTCCGAGTTTTAAAAAACCTGCAATCAGTTGTAAAATGCCTGCAAGTATTACCGTGGCAAATACATACTCCACTCCGTGAGAGATGGCCAAAGCAGCGATTACTACGGCTACAGCACCTGTGGCGCCAGAGATCATGCCGGGGCGACCTCCTAGAATAGAAGTGACCAAACCCATTACAAAAGCAGCATACAAACCTGTAAGTGGAGATAGACCTGCAATAAGTGCAAAGGCCACTGCTTCTGGAATCAATGCCATGGCAACCGTAAGGCCAGAAAGTACTTCTATTTTGTAGTCTACCTTTTGTGAGAAATCAAAGAGGTTGAAATATTTTTTCATGCGTTTATTTTTTAGCGTGGCACATCAATATAAGTGCCGTGTTGTGTTCAATATTTAGTTGGTGATGATTATTAGGAATGCCTCAGGACGAGGTTCCGAATTTAATTTCTGCCCTGTTGATTTTTTAGGCAGTGCTTCATTTTCAAATTAAGCGTGCAAAGCTAGTAATTAAATCGGGAATGTAAAGTCACCATCCCGAATTTAAACTGCTATCAATATCTGTTTTCACACAATTATAAAATAGGCTCGATTTACTGAGTTAAAGCGTATCTCACCTGTATACCAAAAGAAGTGGTAGAGCGCTTAAATGAGTTAGAGACTCTTGGCTCATTAATACTGCGCTCAAAATAGAATTGTAAGTTGGCCTGCTTGTTCAATTGGTAAGAAATAGTAGGTCTAAATTGTACGTTGATGTTGCCTTGTGTTACTGTGGGTGCGTCATTGATTTTCCGTTGAATGGTTTTGGTATCGCGAATGGTAAAGGCCATGCGCATGGTTACGTCGTTCTCCAAGGTTTTGTAGGCTCCTCTTATTCTAAAAGGTACTTTCATGCCCGCTTTGGTCATGCCAAGGTCAAAAGTAATGTCGTTACTCCGCAATTCGGTTACTTCTGCGTTGGTGAGGTTAAGTGCCAAGTCGCGCCTTTTCTTGTAGTCTACTTTTAGGGTAACATCGCCTCTTGTTCTCAGATTGATACCTATCAGTGGAGAGAACTGTTCGCTAATAGTCAATTGGTTTACTACCAAAATGGGTTGTGCAAAGCCAGCCGTATCCGCTTGCGGAAAAGCCATTTCTCCTGCATTTACACCCAAACCTAGTAAACCAGGAAAATCATTATAAAATAGGGAAGAAGCGAAACTACCTACCGAATAAGTGGAGTTGTAACCATGCGTAATGGAGACGCTCCTAAAAATCTCTTTTAGTGCAGGTATCTTTGAAAGCCCGCTATACGTTATCCGCCAATTGGGTATGGGCACGTCCAAGAAAGAAGATAACTTAGCTTCGCGTGCATCTTGTCTGGTATAGGCAGCCCTAAAGGCAGGAATCAGCACATCTTGAGCGTTACTATCATACTCAACTCCTGGGTTTAGCGTATTGAGCCTTTCTAAAATCACATCTCTGTTCTGAACAAAATCATCGAAAACACTGCTTCGGTTATTGGCATCGTCCCTTACAAAAGCTGTTTGCATAGTAAAGAATGACATGGAAAAGCTACCAGTTCGCACAGGTGTCTGTGATTCAAAAATTCCATTGGAAGTACCTTCATCAGTTAAGCCAGTTCGGTAATTTTCCGAATAGTTGTCAGAGATACTGCGCTTTGCATCAAATTGTATCTTAAAATCGTTCACAGGCTCAGCATTGGCTCTAAAACTCAAGGTACGCTGTCTGTTTTGCAAAAACGGGTTGTTTTGATAAGGGCTTGTAGAAAGCCACCCTCTATCAGCGGCTTCTCTTAAAATGCTCGGGTCTTGGCTGCCTAAGATAAAGGGCAGACCTGGACTTTGCCACTGATCATCAAAACCTAGTAGGTTGGGCGAGCGCATAAAGCCGGGCAATGTGGTGCCACTGGTCTCTGAGTAACTGGCATTGATGTTTTTAACTGAAAGCAGCAAACCGGCAACCCCTTTTAAGGCCTTCATTTCTTTGGGCTTTTCTACTTGCTTTTTTCGGGCAAGTCTTTCGTCTATCTTGGCGATGCGCTTTTCTACCTTGCTTATTTTCTTAGGAATACCCTTTAGCTTCTGTGTTTCTTCCAAAGCCTCAGGCGGTAGACTCAGAAGTGAATCCAATACCAAAGAATCCCCATCTGCCAGTTTCTCTAGTTTTCTTATCCTTTTTTGTTCCTCCTTAAGCTCTTTTTTTGTTTTGATGGTGCCCGGCGGCAGGGCTAAAAGAGAATCTAGCACTACTGAATCTCCCTTGGCCAGTTTTTCAATATATTTGAGCCGTTTTTTCTCTGCTTTTTCTTCTTTTTTTTGTTGTTTGGCCTCTAGCTGAATGATTTTTTGTTCCAAAGATGCTTTCTTCTCCTCCAAGGGGTCTTTTTGCCTGCCTCTGCCTGAAGAGCCGGTGTTATTTATTTTTTTGAGAATCGGAACGCCATTATAGATTTTGTTCAAGTCTACCTTTCCGTTTATGGTAAAGTTGGTGCTGTTTCGCATAGTATTGCCCAAAGAATCGGCTATACCTAATGTACCCGCTGCCCAATCAAAAGTAGTAGAATACCGCGCATCTGCATTAAGCCATTTGGTGAGCGGAAATTTGTCTAGCGGTAAGCGGTAATTGGCACCAATGGTTTGGCTAAAAGCTTTCATCCTGCCAAAGTCGCGTAAGTTCCGACCAATTTGCTCTCTTATCTCTGGTGTTATGGCGCCCGCATCTTCGTCTATAATGGCATTGGCACTGGCATTGTAATCTAGGCCCAAGTTTTTAGAAAGTCCCCAGTTAACGGTGTATGCTCTATTAAAAACAAAAGACTTTTCGAAGTTGGGTAGATAGCCATTGGTGGTTAGGTCTTGGTTGCGCAGTTGTGTTCTTCTAAAATCGCGAACTAAATCACCACGTACTGCTATGCTAGTGGGCAAAAGGTTAAAGTTGATGTCTTTGATCAACTGTAACCACGGTGAATCAAAAGCTTCTGAATTTTTGAATGGCTCAATGGGTTTTGCCTTATTTTGAAAACCATACACCGCCCCTAAGCGCCACTGCCGCATTTCCATGGATTCCGTGTTAATGTTACGCACGAAAGCATCGCTATAGGCTGCACTCAGCGTTAAATTTTCGATATCCCACAAGTGCGATTTGGCATCTTCTTTTAGCTTGGTCTTTCGTACGTTGGTCAGGTTAATGCTCCTTCTGGTAGAAATATCTCTTACCAAGTCCCGATATCTGCGCCGTTCAGCAGCATCATTTATGGCTTCCAAGGCTACATCAAGCGGTACATCAGGATCAAGAGGATCGAAAAAAGGTTCTACGGTACTTTTTTCATAACTAACAAATAGGGGCAAGGTCAAGCCCAACTTGCCTAAAAGTATTTTATCTAAGTTGATGTTGGCAGAAATATCATAGTCTAAGGAAGTGGATCGAGCTCGTTCTGCTACTCGGTCTTGTATTCCCCCAAAACCCACAGAGTTGTAACGAAGCGAAGCGTTGACCATGGCAAAATCTGCCAGCTTGGTATTTAAGCTGATGTTGGTAGCCCAGCCCGGTCTCTTATCAAATTCAGACACACGCAGCTCGTTCATCCAAACGCATAAAGATTTTGCCTGCCGATCAGGGGTTGATGGATTTCGCACACCTAACATCACGGTCTGCACTGAGCTTAAATCGGGGTTACCGACCACGCGTACTCGATACCTGCCTACATTAGGGCCATCTCCGGCCGGAAACGGAATGGCCGGGTTGGCACCTGCCTTGTTTCTGGCCGCTTTTAATTTGTACAATTCCTCAATGGCAATATCAATTTCATTCTCTCTGGGCCAAAGTGCTTCACGAGTAGTTTCGCCTTCTCTTGTGAGTGTTAAAGGCACTTCTATTTCATAAAAGTTTTGTTGAAAATCAGTGCCTAATCGAAGAAAACCGCGCACATCGCCATCGTTGGTTCTGGCATCTAAGGCATGAGCATGTATTTCCATTTTCAACCTCTTGTAAAAAACCAAATCTAAGCCGTAGTTTTTATAAATGGCTCGGGCATCTTCATCTTGCAGGTTTTCTGCGCACATCTGCACAGACTGTTCGTTAAGTTGCCTGTTTACGGTAGAAGTAATGTCGAAATCCCTTTCGAAACCCGGCGGCAAATCATAGGGGAAGTTATTTTCTCCGGCGATTTCTTGTCCATTCTCCTCTATGTTTACACTAGAAACTGTAAAGTTGGTATTGTCAATATCGGGCAATTCTTTGTGTTCAGGGCCGAGCAAACTTTCTAGATACGGCCTCCATTGTGCCCCTACCATTTGGAACTGCACCATCCTTAAAACTACAGGATCGCGCCAGCCTGTTAAAAACATTCGCACAAAACGTATCGACTTAAAACCATTGATATCGCCTATGTTTTCAGCTCCCACATCTCTTAGTGGAATTCTAAATTGATACCAGCGTGTGTTGTTCTGTCCGGCTACTTCGTCAACGATGTAAGGGTGGTTTTCAACGCTCATTCCCGGCTGTATATCTACCCTATATTGAAAGTACTGTTCTATATCAGAAACCGTTTGGTCGCGGTTTAAGTCCTCATTATCAGGGGTTTGATAAGAAGAAGGCGTAAATAAACCACCTGTGTTTTCAGGAGAGTTGTTCTCTGTTCCGTTAAAGTCTTTGTAGCGTTCCAATACGCCTGCGTCTTGCTCATCGTAAAGTGGGTCGAGGTAATACCTAAAGTTATCGTTAGAGGGGTCTGCTAGTATTTGATCTCTAACCACAGGACTTAAAGTAGGCGGCAACTGGGAAATAAAATTATCTTGGAATCTAATGGATTCTTCCTCGTTGTTCAATCCATCGAAACCGATATCTTGTATGGCCCTGGCGTTGGGGCCCACATCAAAAGCGTTGGTCAAGAATTGTTTGTTGGGTACTTTTCCCCAAACTGTATTAGATGGTGCTTCTTCCTCTTCTGTAATAGGGATGCCATTTTCAAAAAAGTGTCGATCATCAGGCACCAAATCCTCCGATACACTACCAAGGTTAAAATAGACTTGCCCACCTGTGTTGGTATTGTTGGCTCCTGTAATTTGCCTGTCTTGCGTAAAAGGATCCATCAACCAAAATTCTATGTATTGTATGTTGATGTTGTCAAAATCGATGTCATGCGTTATGGCACGAGTTATGGCAGCGAAATTATCCTCTGGGTTTTGCAAAGTTCCATCTGGGTTGAGCCTAGTATTGTAATTGTAAGGCCCACGCTCATTGGGATAATAGGCCAAATCGAAAGAAATCTCGTTTTGTGCAATTTGTCCTCTTTGCCTATTGGGAAAAACCTCTGCAAAACCGATTTGCCTTACATAATTGTTTTCTAAATCCTCGTCGGTAAGGTTTTCGGGCCTGCCTCTTGGGCCTGCGCCAAAGTAAAAGGCATTGTCTATAGAATACCAAGCCAATTTGGCTCTATTATAATTGTAGTCGAGACTGTCTGTTGTATTGAATCTCTCTTGAATCAACTGCGGCGTAGAGCCTAAAATCCAAGTTTGTGGACTTCTTGTAAGATCGTAAGGCACTTCGGCCTGTTCAAAATCATCTATGTAAGAAGTACCCTTATCGCCAACCAACAGGCCGGGTGCTCCGGGGATAATGTGTGCAAACTCTGCTTTTAAGGCAACGTTAGATTGCTCTTTGGTACTGATCCCGGGAATTTTATCTACTAGTCTAGTAAGTAGTCTTGATTCTGAACGGTAATCTACGCCAAAACCCCAAATGGTATTTCTGGTTGGTTCGGTACCTACTGCTACCCTAGAGATAGTTGGCCGCTCATTTAAATGCAGAAATGTACCTGTAAACCTAATGTCTTTGCTAAAGCGGTACTCAGCATCAAAACCCATTAAACTCCGCTGCTGAAAAGAGAACAGGTCGGCCCTTTCATATTGTATTTTGATTTCTTTCCCTGAGCTGAGCACGCCTTCATTCAAAATCCTTACCCTGCCAAACTGATAGTCCACAGTAAAATCTGTGCCCTCGTTCAACATGGTATTGCCGGCCCGAACTACTACCGAGTTTTCTGCAATGTTGATACCCGGCAATATGATTTCATTAGAAGTGCTCGACTGGTAAGCCCCTTTTAAAAAGAACTTGTTCTTGGTAGTGTTTAGGTTGGCATCTGCCTGCGTACCATCGTACAGTTCTTGAAAAACATATTTATTGATGAGCTGTAGTTGGGAGCCTTCATTAAAAAAACCTCTCAGATGGCTGCCAAAAGGCTCCAAGGTCGTAAACATGACACGGCCTGTACGAGATTCAACAGTTACACCTTCGATATAGTCAAAATTACCGTCGGGCTGCCGTTCATTTTGTGGGTTGAGTTCATCTACACCGAGTACGTTTACCAATTGCCTATTCCGGATATTTTCTCCTCCTTCGTGCAAACTTGGGTTATCTATACCGGTTAGATCATCTCTGTAAACCACTTGGAGCCTAAAATTATCTCTAGATAATTGATTGGTTTGCAAAGAGTAGATGTTCTTCATCATCAAATCCCACATCGGTAGGTCGGTTCTAATAGTTGATGGGGAGAGCATTTTCATGAACAATACCGCATCATCATTCAAGCTTTGGTAATCCTCAGTGAGTTCGCCCACTCTGTAAACCTGCCCGTTGTAAGTGTACTCAAAGGCAACGGCAAGAATCTCATCGGGGCGAAGTGGCGTAATCAACGATACGTAACCCAATTGTGGATTTAAGATATATTCCCTTTCTTCTAACTTTCTAGCACTTCGCAATAGCTCAAAATCAACGCCCTTATTAAAACCAAAGGTAGATTCCATAACGCGACTGGTATTATCTGCAATGCGCACTTCTGCGTTGTTTCTCAGATCAGAGAATAAATTGTTCGCTTGGTTACTGGCTGCATTTAACGGTAGTGGATTGGCAATAAGGCCAGCATTGTATGGCCTGCCTTCGCCCAAATCCATAAAGGCTGCCACGTTTCTAAGGGTTTGGGTATTGTTGTTACGGTTGGTAACGTACAGTTCAACCCTTGTAACAGTTACGCCCGATGTAATGGCAGGCAGCGAATTGAATGAACGCTCGAAGTTTTCTCTAAAGAACTGCGCCAAAAAGAAATGTCGATTAGCGTCGTATTGATCGCCTCTAATTTCGAACTCTCTTGCCTGTGCGCCATTTTTAATGGTAATGGTTTCTGTACTACCCCTTTGGTTAGATAAAACCGTATTGAGCCATAGTTTGCCAAAGCGCATTCTGGTGGTAAAACCAAATAGATTTTGAGCGCCTGTTATCAGGCTGTTTCTCGAAGGGAAACTCACATTACCCAACTGTACTTCTTGGATGATATCTTCCTCAAAGGCATTATAGCTCACATTGTACTGCTGCTCAAACTGAAAGGTGTTTTTTGTGTCAAAATTGGCGTTAACGGAAAGTTTTTCGCCAATTTTTCCCGAAAGCGCCATGCTTATTTGCTGGTCAAAATTGAAACCTCCGTTTCTCTGCTGTCTAATAGGCAGCGAAGGATTGTCTACCCTTTGCCAAAGACCGCCAAAATCGAGTACGACCGAGCCATTGGGTTGTATGGTAATCTGATCTCCGCCAAAGAGCCTTTGTGCAAAACGCCCAAGTTGTATAGGAGGGATGGCCAAACCTTCTCCCGTAATTTCATCGCCGCCATCTTTAGATCTAGAAATGTTCTTCCAATATTCTTTGATCATTTGCCGCTCTTTGTACTCGCGGTACATGTCATATGGGATTTTAGACTCCGTGCGGTAGTTGTAAGGGCCAAAGGTTTCAGAAATATTGTAAAATCTACCTGTAGTGTCTAGCGATATGTCTAGGTTAAAATTTGAGGGATTGCCCAAAAGCAAAGGCGAATTGCTCCTGAATTCAGAAAGGGGATCGCCGTAGCGGTCTTGTCTGTAATCAGGCAGTTCTTCTGGTTTTACGATCACGGTGTCGCTGTTTTCGTCTTGGGCAAAAACAGCGGTAATTCCAAAAGAATAGAATACAAGTATGTAAAAAATAAATCTCTTTACGCCCAGCAAAGCAAATATATGATTTCTCTGGTGAAAAAATTTGCGATACATTATCGCACAATCCAACAAAAAATGGGCTGCCTAAAAAAGCTTATGCCCCCTTACTAGTAGTTTTCTATCATATATCAATTGTTTTTGAGCGCAAGTTTAATGAGTTCTTCCAAGGATAACTCATTGCCATACTTTTTTATTATCAGTGTAATGTTTTTCTCAGCTACCGGTTTACTTATGCCTAAAGCTTGCAAAGCGGCAAGTGCTTCAGTGCGTTTGGAGTCGCTTGGCCCCCCGGTTTTTATACTAGCACTTTGCCCTTCTGCAAAGGCAGGATCTTTAGCGATTTTGTCTTTTAACTCGAGTATTACCCTTTGGGCAGTTTTAGCGCCAATGCCTTTTACAGATTGTATCAGTTTTGCATTGCCATTTAAGATGGCTTCTTTTACTTCTTGCGTACTTAGCGAAGCAAATAACATTAAACCTGTAGAAGGGCCTATGCCTGAAATCCCAATTAATTTAGTGAAGAGCATTTTTTCTTCAGGCTCATAAAAGCCATAAAGCGCTTGCGTATCTTCTTTTACATAAAAATAGGTGTATAGCTTGCAGGCATCAAGAGATTTTATTTGTGAAAAAGTATTGAGGGAAATACGTATTTCGTAACCGATGCCCGCATTTTCTATTACCACGAAGGTAGGGTCTTTTTCAACCAATTTGCCACTAATAAAATAATACATACGGTTTTACCCAAAAAAATCAAGCTGCTCGCTAGCTGTTCAAAAAAAATACCCGATTAAAGGCTGTTGGTCTAAATTAGCTTTTTACAAAGCTTCAAAGCTATAAACTTTAGGATAATTTTTACAATAGTTATCACTAATTTCAGCAACGTTGCAAAAATAAAGCTGTTGCCTAAACAACAGCTTTAAGTTTGTAAGAAGATAAAAATCTAACTGGCAAAACGCTTTAAGATGGTTTCTAGTTCTCTTATATGTTGGCGTTTCGAGCCTCCGGGTGCATAAACAAACCCTTCTGTGTAGTAAATGCGGCCCTTGTCTTCATCGACAAAAACATAACTTACAAATGGCCCACCTCGGTAGCGCTCTTTTAAGCGCCACAAACCTCTGGTTTCTATAGCATACTTGCCCGAGATATTTACCTTTCTTTGGTTTATGGGGGCTATCTTCTGTATGTCTACGTAGTAGTTGGGGTTGTCTGGATCTTGCGTATACTGACTTAAGATGCGCTCTCGCCATAGCATAATACTGTCTTCGTTAAATTCATTTTGCGAGGTGTAGTTTTTGTAATAAATCAGCAGGTTTTTGTCTAAGTCGTATTCAGGGTATCTTAGCCAAACAAAGTTGTCCTCTTCCTTGGCAAGCTTATAACCCTCAGGAATGTAAAGGTTAAAATCGTGCTTCTTTTTAAGTGCGTTTTCTAGTTCTTTTTTGCGTGCTTTAAATAAAGAGGCCTCCATGCGCTTCCTTTCCGTATTGATAAATATATCCTGAATGCGCTGTTTATTTTCTTTTAGATGCTTTAGCAAGGTTTGTTCGTCTTTGCTGAACAAGTTCAAAACCAACTGACCTTTGGCAAACTCATTTCTTTGCGTGGTCATAAAAAGGTCTTCGTTTTCCCTCACTTTGTTAATACTTTCTAGCGTAAAGAACTCTTTAAGTTTTTGTGTGCCTGCCGTGGTTGCATCAAAAGTGGTGACCAAAACCAAGTTTTTATGTTGTCTTAAAAAGCCTTTAAAAGCTACCGGATTAATGTCTCTTACTGTAAAAATGGGTTCAGGTTGTGGGAGGCCTTTTATTTCCTCCATAAAGATATCTCTGATTTGATCACCGAGTGGTCCTTTCCACTTTACAGTGTCCATAACCAAGATGATTTCGTACTGATCTCCCTTAGCAGATGGTAAAAGCCCCAACTCCTTTTCCGACTTAGAACTGCAAGAGGTAAGTAAAATATTGGCGGTAATGGTCAGTAAGGCAAGGGAAAAAATTATTTTTATTGATTTCAAAAAATGCTGCATATTTCTTGTTTTAAGATGTCAGTAATTTATCTAATTTTTAGTTTTTGACGTTCGGCTACACAATGTGCCTAAGTTGTATAATGCAAAAGTTAGTAGATGTTACATTTTTAATCTGCGATATAAATTTGAAACCGAAACTTGTTGCACACAGTTCAGCGTTGCAGGTACACACAATAATAAATAATACTTTATCAATTATATAATTTTAGTGGCCTACAAAGCCACATTAAGCGTGTTGAGTTCGTATTTTAATACTAAAGTTTAGCATTGTAACTTTAGCAGGAAAATTTAAAGTAGAAAATGCTATGGTCTTTGGAAATCTAATGTTATCCCAACATTTTTTTAACCAGGAATTAGTTGGATTCATTTTTTAAAGGGATTTTCATGTAGAATTTCGGAAATTTTGGTTTAAGTAGTTAGAGTATTCTAAGAAAACATTTTTTAATTTGAAATCGAGTTTAAGAATCAGCCTTATTTTTTTGCTTACAACATTGGTGGGCCATGCATTTAGCCAAGATTTTGATTTTGAGGCCGATGTTACCAAAGGTTGTGCTCCATTAACAGTAACCCTAACCGATTTATCGGGGGTGGCAGGTGCAGATATCAAGTACAGTTTTTTTGAAGGTCAGCCCTTTGGAGATCAAAATACATTTACCTATACAGAGGCAGGTGTTTACACAGTAGTGCAGTTGGTGCAAACCAATGCAGCTGCTGTGCCCATACGCAAAGAAAATTACATTGAAGTTATCGTGCCTGAGCCTCCAACATTTGAGGTAAATACCTGTGCAGGTTTTGGAGTAAGATTGAACGTTACGGATACTTTGTATGATTTTTATGAAATTGACTTTGGCGATGCAAGTCCTGTGGTAACGGTGGGTAGAAGCGAAGTAGAAGTTTACAATTATGCCGATGAAACAGATAGGACCATTACGGTTTCAGGAGGATTTACTGATGGAGGAAACGATTTTTGTGGAACCAATAGCATTACGTTTACGCCAAGACCTACTCTTAGACCGGCTGAAATCAATGCGGTAGAAAGCCAAGGTAACGGGGATATAACCGTGGGTTTTACCATTTTCCCTGAATCGACCTACATTTTAGAAGAAAGTGTTGACGGAGGGGCATACAATCAAATCAGTGTTTTAGATGCAGGCATCAGTACCTTTTTACTGAACAACAAAAATGCCTTTGACCAGGCGCACTGTTACAGAATAGTGACCAACGAACCTTGTACTGGTGTACAGGTAGTCTCTAATGAGGTATGTGTAGGAGAGTTGGCACTTACCGATGCACAAGGTACCAATCAATTGGAGTGGCCTGAGATACCACAGTCTCCTGATTTTGAACAATTTAATATCATAATTGATGGTGTCAATTCCGAACAGATTACCACGCCCGGTACCACGGCTTATAATCATCAGGATGTAAGTTGTAATGTAGAGTATTGCTACCAATTGGAAATCATGTACACTAATGGCGCCATTTCTAGAAGTGGTGAACAATGCTTGGTGGCAAGTAGCAACACCACGCCTCCTACAGCAGAAAACCTAAATGCCACGGTGGAGGGTGAAAATATAGTATTGTCTTATGAGATACCTGACAATGCGCAAAATATCATGACCGTTAACGTACAACGGGCCGAAAGCGGAGGCGCCTTTACCAGTTTAGAAAACAACAGCATCACAAGCAATACCATCACCGATAGAAATGTAAACGTAAATGAAAATAGCTATTGCTATCAAATAGTGGTTCAAGATTCCTGCAATAATATATCTGAGCCAAGCTTACAAGTTTGTACGGTACTACTCAATGCAATACCCGGCGAAGAAGGTACCGAGTTGTCTTGGTCGCCTTTTCAGGGTTTTCCTTTCGGGTTTTCTTATACCATTGAGGTTTTAGATGAAAATGGCGATGTAGTGCGCACCATTGATAATTTGCCCCGCGCTACCAATTCTTTTACTGACAATGCAGCTACCGATCCTACGGCAGTTTATATTTACAGGATTAGCGTTGTGGCAGACCACAATGCCAATGAGTTTGCCTATTCTAATGAAGTAATCGTAACGGGTACTTTAGAGTTGAAGGCGCCCGAAGCGTTTACACCAAACGGCGATGGCTTAAACGACACATTCTTTGTAAGGGGCAACCTTTTAGAAACTTATAAACTGCAAGTTTTTAACAGATGGGGAGATTTGATCTTTATCTCTGAGTTGCAGGAACAGGGTTGGGATGGCACAGTTAATGGCGATGAAGCCCCTGCGGGTACTTATTCGTTTTTAGCAGAGGCAATCGACATTAACGGAAATAATGCCAACTTAAAAGGCTTATTTATTTTGATAAGATAAGCTTAGAAAGTAAATTTTCTATCTTTTGGCCTCTATCCCGTGAGATTTCATTTCCTTTCTCAATTGCCATAGTCTGTTTTTGATTTCAGCGATTTCTTGGGGAGATTGAGAAGAAAAAATAGTTGAGCTTAATTGAAAATAAGTTTTTAAAAGTTGTTCTGAAGTTTCTTGTGTAGCATTCATCATGTTTATTGTTTGATAGCTTTGTATGTACGATGATTCATTGCAATTATCATTTCAAATATATTTCAGTTTACAATTATTAATAAAATCAAGGAAAGTAATGAGTAAAAAGGTTTTTTTCGCTTTAATTATAGCTACTTTTCTAAGTAATTGGCTACCTGCGCAAAATGTGAAGGTAGCTACTTTTAATGCAGCGCTCAATCGTTCAGAAAAAGGTGCGCTATTGCAGGAATTACTGAGTGATGAAAAATCAATGCAGTTGACATATGTAGCTGAAATCATACAAAGGGTACAGCCTGATATCTTGGTCCTCCAAGAATTTGACTATGATGAAGAAGATCGAGCTTTACGTATATTTGAGGAGAAATACCTTTCGGTCAGTCAGAATGATGCTGAGCCCATAGATTTCCCGTATTTTTACTTACCTGAGACCAATACTGGCTACAACTCTGGCGAAGATTTAGATAATGATGGAAAGTACAATGGCCCGGGCGATGCATTTGGCTATGGTGCTTTTCCCGGACAATATGGTTTTCTGATTTTATCGAAATATCCTATAGTACTACAAGAGATTCGCACTTTTCAGCATTTTTTATGGAAAGACATGCCCGACGCGTTGCTGCCTATCTATCCTGAAAGTGGAGACTCTTATTTTAATAAATCTGATTTAGCGGTATTCAGGCTTTCGTCTAAAAACCATGTAGATGTGCCTGTATTGGTCGGTAAAGATACCATTCATATTCTTGCATCACATCCTACACCGCCAGTTTTTGATGGACCTGAAGATCGCAATGGTAAACGCAATCATGACGAAATACGCCTTTGGGCAGATTATATAAGTGGGGATGGAAAAGTCAGCTACCTCTATGATGATAAAGGGAAGAAGGGGGCATTGCCTACCAATGCCAAATTTGTGATTTGTGGTGACCAAAATGCAGATCCTTTTGATGGAGACAGTTATCAAGGCGCCATACGCCAATTACTGGAGCATCCTAAAGTACATGCCGGATTAGTTGATGGTAAAATAGTGCCCAGTTCTAAAGGTGGTATTGAAAATGCCAAGAATATGGAGGCAGGGCACCGAGGCAACCCCGCTTTCGATACTGCGGGTTGGGGTTTGCGGGTAGACTATGTTTTGCCTTCTGCAAATCTCAATATTAAGGATAGTGGTGTTTTTTGGCCGAAAAGTAAAAAGAAATATGCCTATCTTACAGCGCCTAAAGCCAGTTCGGATCATCGATTGGTATGGGTAGAGATCGCTTTAGATTGAGTTGGATTCTTTCTCGTACAGTATTTGTGTTTAAATTCATTAACAAATCACATACAATTAAACGCATCCAACATCATGAAGAAACCAGTTATCATTTTTTTCCTAAGCTTTTTGTTTATTGCCCTGATGCGAGAGTCGAAAGCACAGATTACCGATGTAACCATTAAAAATGGCTTTGCCTTGGTAAAGAATGCTAGTTCCGAAGACGTCGTTAAAATCGAAGTTTGCAGTTCTTGCAAAGTAGCGGGTTTTAATGGCGCCTATTTGGTAGTTTACAGCGGTCCAAAGGCTGTTATTTTTAATAGCAAGGGCAAACAAACGGGCACACTAAAACTGAAACGCGGCGATAAAATCACAGAGGTCAATAGCAAGGATATCATTATCAAAGAAGCCTCAGGTTTTACCGTTTATTATGATTTTGTAGGCACCTATAAGAAAAGGGAGCGGGGGTAGTCATCTTTCAATCTGTCATTATGAGACCTAATATTTTTCATAAAATACACAAAACTAGATGACGTTTAGCCAACCGCGTTTAGCCAACCGCGTCATTGCGCACCGAAGCGTAAGGCTTGTGGGCAAGAGTAAATCGGACCGCCGATGCGGCAGTCTGTTGGCTAATAGGTTACAGATTGCTTTGGATTTGCCTAGCTCAATACCCTAATCCAAAACCGCGCAATGACGGCAAAATATAAACACGTCATAAGCAGTGCCAGAGAAATAATCTGCAAGCTACTCACTCTAACTGTTCGGGTTTTGTAAACTCGAACCCATTGCCCTTGAATTTGTACTTCCTCTTTTATCTATGAATGCTCGAATTACAGATTCTAAGATAGATAGATGATTAGAGGTTCGAAAAGCTCGAACAGCACAAATGAGGCATATATCACTTAACACTCCTCCCCACCAAACTAGTACCTAATACCGCAAAAACTACCACTGTAGCAGAGCTTAGCGGCATGAGAATGGCAGATACCAACGGGGTAAGGTAACCGCTTACGGCAAAACTCAAACCGACAATGTTGTATAAGAAAGAGAGGGTAAAGCCCAAAAGTACAATTAGTCGCGTGGTTTTAGTAAAGCGAATGATTCTGCTCAATCTTCCAAAAGACTCAGCATCCATAATGGCATCGCAAGCAGGTGAGAAATGATAAATATCATCTGAAATGGAGATGCCCGCTTGGCTTTGGCGCAAGGCACCTGCATCGTTCAATCCATCGCCGATCATCAGTACTTTTTTGCCTTGGTTTTGCAGGTTCTTTACGTAATCTAGTTTTTCCTTCGGCGATTGCTGAAAATGCAT
>CAKZMZ010000387.1 GCA_937129345.1 uncultured Thalassovita sp.
ATTTTGGCTTGGCAAAAAGAGATGGCAGCCACCATAGAACAGACAGAAATGAACTTGCCCAAAAAGCATCTTATAGCTCAGAATTACACCAATTTTTTTCATGCAATCCCCGAAGTTGAGGAAAATATAGATATCATTAATTTCCACTATGCTTGGCCACGTGCCGTTTGGATGAACTACGCTTGGGAAAAACCCATCGGCTTTGATGAATCGGGATTTAGTGGCAGCAGCGATACAACCTACCTGCGCCAAGCTTGGCAGTTTATGTTGGCAGGCGGCGCTATTTTTAACAACCTAGATTATTCTTTTTTTGTAGGAAGCGAAGATGGCACCAAAGAGAACAACGCTCCCGGCGGTGGTAGCACACTTTTTAGAAAACAGCTCACTTATTTGCACGATTTTATTAAATCGGTCAAGTTTATTCAGATGCAACCCGACCGTGAAGTGGTGTACCATGCGCCAGGTGTAGAAGTCCAAGCACTCTCCCAAAAAGGCAAAGAATATATAATGTGTCTCTCAGGACCAAATGCAGTACATCTTAAATTGAAGTTACCTATTGGTAATTACAGTTATGAATTTATCAACCCATTTAACAATCAAAAATTAGCATCGGGTACTTTAAAAGCAAGCGAGGGAATTACTCTATTAGAGGTGCCGGAGTTTGATACCATTGCAGGGCTAAAAATCTTGTTGGAAAATTAAGTAGTAACAAAAAGCAGCATTAATTATTCTAACGCAATATCTGTAGGTTCGGCATCTGATATTTGCATGGGATAAGCCTTACGTGCATCATTGAGTAAAGCTTTATCATTTATTTTTTTTGCATCAAGTTTAAGGTAGTCTTCTAAGCTCAAATGCAAATGGGCTGCTCGCAACTCATTATAACTTAGTTTGAGTTCATCCAATACTGAGAGATAAGTAGCGTAAGTAGTGCCCCTATCTGTTTTAATGGAAATCACTGCTTTAGTAGGAGAGTCTGACGAAAACTCATTTCGCCCTTTGTTATCTATAAATGCTTTTGCCTTTTGCTTTAACTGTGGTAATTCTATCCTTTCATCTTCTGCCAAGATTTCATTGTCTGAGTTGATCAGTATATCGAAAACATTTCTTTTATTTAAAGGCACCTCTTCGGTGATTTTGTTTGGCAGTTTCATCATAATGCCCTTATCTGTTTCTATTGTGGTGGTCACTAAAAAGAAAATTAGCAACAAAAAGGCAATGTCTGCCATAGAACCTGTATTTACTTCGGTATTTCTTTCTCTTTGTAGGTAGCGCATTTTTTTATTAGATTATATTGATACGATACCTATATAATTTTACATCTTTAAAAAGTTACAGTCGGTTGTTAAAAATCATACCTGATTAGGTTAGAAGCAGTAAGCCCCTAGATGTAAATGTTTTGCAAAAAATTAATCGTTTTACCCGTTTTGCAACGGTGGTAAAACAGTCTTGTTTTAAAGCATACAATTATATAAATAACTGTTTTTCAGATACTTATAAAGTAATTATATTTTTTGTTTTAAATACGATTTTTAAAACTATTTTCGCGGAAAATTTAAACATCAAATGAAAAAACTAGATAAAGGTTTTAGAATTCCAAGTGCCGCCTATACCTTGACCAATAAGGTGATAAAAAGCTACAAACCCATAGATTGTGCACCTAAAATAGGAGATGTGATCTATGGCAAAGTAATGACACTTGGGCAGCACCACTCACTAGAAAACAGTCAAGGGCGCATCCATACCATTCACCAAGGTACTAAGGCGCTGTTTGTTTTCGGCAACCGCTATGCCCCTGATTATTACGAAGGCATAATACCAGAAACCAAAGATTTTGAAACCGTAGATTTATTGGCAAGATCGGGGGTAGTTGGTAAAGTATTGTCTAAGAGTGGAAAGGTAATTTCGCCTACTACCATTAAGCCTTTGGGCTATGTTTGCGATGCTAATGGCGAAGTGCTAAATACTTTAAACCACTGCCTGATTAATCCAAAAAGTAAGGAGAAAAAATTTCCGAGGGCTAAGTTGATTTTATGCATCGGTACGGCCATGAATTCTGGTAAAAGTGCCGCAGCTACAGCTTGTGTGTATGCTTTATCCGTAAACGAAAAGGAAGTGCGTGCCTCTAAGGTGACCGGCACTGCCAGTCTTAAAGATATTTTAAGCATGAACGACGCCGGGGCTACCCACTTTTCAGACTTTTCATTCTTAGGATATCCTTCTACTTACTTAATTGAAGAAAAAGAGGCCGAAAGCATTTTTAACAACTTAGATTTAAAATATGCCAACAACAAAGACAATTATTGGGTAGTGGAATTTGCCGATGGTATCAACCAAAGAGAAACGGCCATGTTGCTGCAGTCTGAAGATGTGCGCAAACGCATCCATAAGTTAATTTTCTGTGCAGCCGACTCATTTGGTGCCATTGGTGGTTTACAAGTACTCAAGAATCGTTTTAATTTGGTGCCCGATGCCATTTCAGGCGTTTGTTCTAGTTCGCCCCTGCACATTAAAGAATTGAGTGAATATACAGATATCCCTGTTTTTAATAGTTTGAACATCAACTCCAACGAGTTATTTAAAATACTCTCTGCACCACGTAGCAGAAAGAGAAAAGAAACTGCCTCATGAGAAACTATGGCATAGCGATACACGGAGGGGCAGGTACGGTCTCCAAAGTAAAAATGACCAAGTGGAAAGCCGAGGCTTACAAGCAAGCACTAAAGCGGGCTTACACTGTAGGTTATTTAACCTTGCATAAAGGAGGCAGTGCTTTAGACGCAGTAACAGAAGCAGTAATTATCTTGGAAAACAGCTATTTGTTTAACGCGGGCAAAGGATCTGTATTTACCCATACTGGCAAACACGAAATGGACGCCGCAGTAATGGAAGGCAAAAAATTAAAAGCAGGTGCTGTGGCAGGGGTGCAGTCGGTTAAAAACCCAGTTCTACTCGCTAAAGCCATTATGAAAAAATCCAAGCACGTTTTATTGAGCGGTGAACAAGCCTTGACCTTTGCCAAAAAGCATCAACTAGAAATAGAAGACGATGCCTACTTTTACGATGAGTTTAGGTACAAACAATGGCAAAGAGCTATCGCGAGCGATACCGTACAACTAGATCACGATGAAGGGGGCAGCACCGACCAAGATAAAAAATTCGGTACAGTGGGCGCCGTTGCGCTAGATAAAAAAGGCAACTTGGCAGCGGCAACTTCAACCGGGGGTATGGTCAATAAAAAATTTGGACGCATTGGCGACAGTC
Organism: uncultured Thalassovita sp.; assembly: GCA_937129345.1. GTDB lineage: Bacteria > Bacteroidota > Bacteroidia > Cytophagales > Flammeovirgaceae > Chondrinema. The sequence goes on from CAKZMZ010000387.1 coordinate 3,265, forward strand.
CTATTATTGGTTCGGGCACCTACGCCAATAATGAAAGTTGCGCCATTTCTTGCACGGGTCATGGAGAATTTTTTTTAAGGGCTGTGGTCGCTCATGAAGTTTCGGCTAGGATGCTTTACAAAGGAGAAACGCTGCAAGAAGCCACTCAATTTATAATCCATGAGGCACTACCGAAAATGGGTGGGCGCGGGGGCCTAATCGGTATAGATGCAGCAGGTAATATCGTACTACCTTTTAATACTAAAGGCATGTACCGAGGCTTTAAAAGTTCTGATAATCGAGAATTTGTAGATATCTTTAAGTGAATGTCTTACTTAAGAGCGTTCACTCTTGCATCCATTTATCTAGGCAGTTTGAAATTTCTTCATACTGATAGGGCGCAGGAATATGCTTGCTGTTCTCTAATATATAATGCGCTTTAAATCCTGCAAAAGCGGCTCTTAATTTTTTCAAACAAGCCTCACCTGGAAAGAAGATATCATTATCCACCACCATGGCATACACTGGTTTTTTAAAGGATTCTACCAATTTGGGATCGAGTAAGGGCGGTCTAGTGTAATCCATCTTAAGACCTAGCAGCGTTTCTCTCTGAAAAGCTATTGCATAGCCATCTATTTGTGTATAAAATGCACCAATAAACTTTTTGAGGTGTGACTCACTTTTGGTGAGCATATAACGCATTAGCGGGAAAAATAAATGCCTTATAGATTGGGCAAAATCGCTATTGACCACGCCCCCGGGTACAATAAAAATGGCTTTGCTAACCTTTTCGGGATGTGCCATAATCAGTTTTTGCAATAGAAATCCACCGTAGGAAATACCAACTACCGCAGCCTTGTCCACATTGAGGCCGCTCATTACTTCGCCTAGCCAAATGCCATAGCTGTTGTCTTTAACAGAAAGTCGGGTTTCTGCACTTTTTGTAGCTTGACCGATGGAATCTACTGCAAATATTCTATACTTGGTATACAATGCCTTAACCGCTTCTAAAGCTACGGGAGCGCCTGCATTGATGCCGTGCAATAAAATCATTACAGTTTTGGAGGCATCTCCTGTTTCAATTACATGGGTTTGACCAGCCTTTGTGGCAATATAATGCGATTGGCAATTTGGAAGCGCGCAAGCCTGCAATTTTTGCTCATATAACTTCATGATACTTGCCTTGGCACTAGGTGATTTATATATTCACATATGGATGTTTGATTGATTATTGACAAATATAAGCGACTAGTTGATTAATTAGTCCATTTGGCCTAATTTTATTTGAATGAAAACGAAAGAGTTGATAAAAAGTGCAGGATTGAAGCTGTTCAATACACAAGGAGTAATGCAGGTAACCTTAAGAGATGTTGCCAAAGCCCTGAATAAAAGCTATGGTAATATTACTTACCATTTCCCCAAGAAAGAAGATTTGATCATCGCTTTATATTTCGACATGGTAAAATCTCTGCAGCCTATTTCGAAATCGATTTTTGAGCAAGCGCCCAACCTAATTTCTCTGCTAAAGGCCCCTGCCACAACATTCGATATTTCGTCCAAATACGTCTTCTTGTTCAAAGATTATGTAGCCTTGATAAGGAACTATGCCATAATTGCTCAAACAGCAAAAGAAAGCAACCGACAACGCAAGGAAAGTTTCCTAGAATACCTTTTAATATTGCAAGAAAAGGGCTATTTACAAGCATCATTAAACAAAGATGATTTGGATTATTTAATGGAATTGAGCGGTGCCATGCGCACATTTTTTTTCCTACAAAACAAATCGGAACATTTGCCTTTAAAAGAGCAAAAATCAACTTACATTAATTATGTAAACAAGTTGCTCTTTCCTTATTTAAGTGAAAAAGGACAAAAGATTTACAGAGACCTCGAAGCGAACAATTTTTGCAACTAATCATAAAAGCATCAATACTAATCTATCTTGAAATGCAGAGACGTCAGTTTACTAAAGCAGTGGCAGGTTTAATAGGCGCAGGTGCCTTAACAGGTATTTATGCATGGCAAATTGAGCCTTTTTGGTTAGAATTTGTTAAAGTAAATATGCCCGTTAAAAATCTTCCAAAGCACCTTGAGGGGCGAACCCTCATGCAACTTAGTGATATGCACGTGGGCAATAGATTTGACTGGAATTACCTCATCAACTCAATGAGAAAAGCCCAAGAACTCAACCCCGATTTTGTGGTTTACACAGGCGATTTTGTAAGCTATGAAAACAGTAAACAACTCGAACAACTTAAGCAAGTAGCAGAGCATACGGTAAAAGGGCGATTAGGTACTTTCGGTATTTTGGGCAACCACGATTACGGGCATGCTTGGGCACAAGAAGAAGTCGCTCAAGAAATTTGTATCGCACTTGAAAATGCCGGTATCACCATGCTCAGAAATCAAAGTGCATCTGCCTACGGTTTAAATTTTATAGGTCTAGACGATTATTGGGCCATCAATTTTAATCCTGAACAGGTTTTGGCAAAACATGATGCATCTCAGGCAAATATAGTCCTCTGCCACAATCCTGATGTCTGTGATTTGGATGTATGGCACAATTACCGAGGTTGGGTACTATCGGGCCACACCCACGGTGGGCAGTGCAAACCACCTTTTTTAGATCCACCCATTCTTCCAGTAAAAAACGAAAGGTACACAGCTGGTAGAATCGATTTAAAAGATGGTAGGCAATTGTATATCAATCGCGCTTTGGGTAATCTCTATCAAATCAGATTTAACGTTAGGCCCGAAATTACTTTGTTTACATTAGAAATGGCATGAGCTTATTCTATCAAATATCTATTAATTTGATTATTTAAAATAAACTAATAGTATCATGCCTGAATATAAAATAAATAAACTCTTTATTCATTTTAACCAAATAATATTTGGTGCATAATTTGATTTATGTTAATTAATAGCCTCTTCCTTCTTCAAAACCCGCTTTACCAAAGGGCCTAAGGTTAAACCTTGCCCAATAATGGAAAAGACCACAATTACATAAGTAACCGTTAAGAAAAACTCTCTGCCCATTTGTGGTTCTAGGGAAAGCGCCAAGGCAATAGAGATACCACCACGGATACCGCCCCAAGTCATAACCATACCGGTTTTAGGAATAAACTCTAGCTTGTTATTGAAAATCGCAATGGGCCCTGAGAGTGCAAGATACCTAGCCAACAAAGAAACAGGAATGGCGATAAGACCAAATAAAATATATTTTGCATCAATGGTTACGATCAGCAGTTCAAAGCCTATCAGCACAAAAAGAATGGCATTTAGAAAAACATCGACCAACTCCCAAAATTTATCTACATAATTTTGTGTGGTTTCTGACCAAGCTATCTCAGGCGATCTGTTGCCAATGAACAAGCCTGCCACCACTATGGCCAATGGGCCTGAAAAGTGCAAGTAACTCGCCAGGCTATATCCGCCCATTACCAAAGCTAGGGTAATCATCACCTCGGTTTCGTAGTGGTCAATCGTTTTCATTAATTGAAAGGCTACCCAACCCAATAATAAACCCAAAATAATTCCACCACCCACTTCTTCTGCAAACAAAAAGGCTACTTCTCCAAAAGAAATAGCTCCTAAACCTTTTTGCGCTATACCAAAAATGACCAAGAAAACAACAACGCCTACCCCATCGTTGAACAGCGATTCGCCTACAATTTTTATTTCTAGTTTCTTAGGTGCATTGGCTTCTTTTAAAATTCCCAATACTGCTATGGGATCTGTGGGAGAAATAAGCGAACCAAAAAGCAAACAATAGATAAAATCAATTGGGTAATTCAGCAATTGTGTAATGCCATACATCATCCCTCCTATTAAAAAAGTGGAGATGAGCACGCCAATAGTGGCGAACAGGCCAATAGGTGCACGGTAGTTTTTGAGCACATCTAACTTGGTATGCAAAGCACCTGCAAACAACAGAAAGCTTAGCATAATGTCTAGTAAAATGGTCTCGAAATCTATGCTTTGGATGAGTAGTTTTGCCTCTTCTAAAATTTCTTTTTCTACCACGCCCAAACCCAAAACGACCAAGGTAAAAGCTATGGCCATGATCATGAGCCCTATGGTAAAAGGCAATTTTAAAAATTTGGTGTTGATGTATGCAAAAATTGCAGAAAGCACCGTAAGCAGGGTGATAATAGTAAAAATGCCCATTTCAGTTAAATTAGTTAGCCAACAATAGTAAGCTACAAATATAAAGAGCAAGCTTAAATTTCTTTCATGTCTGATAGAGCAGGATACTCGATTAGGATTAAATTTTTATAATTATCACAAAATAAGCGCCTTATACATGAAAAGTTTGACCGCAAATAGTTTGACCTTAATTTTATTCCTACTTCTATCTGCCACATTAAATCTGTTCGCTCAAGACGAAAAGCCTAGGGTGATTGTCTCTACCGATATTGGCGGGGGCGATCCTGATGACTTTCAGTCTATGGTGCATTACTTGTTATATGCCGATAGGTTTGACACAGAAGGCCTGATCAGTTCTCCTCCGCTAGATGGTAGGCTTTCGCATATTTATGAGGCGCTCGCTGCCTATGAAAAAGACTACCCAAAACTGAAAAAACACGGTAAATTCCCTAAACCCAATACACTTAAAAAGGTAAGTAAACAAGGAGCAGTGGCTATACAACAAGGTGCTGAACCCGACTCTTTAAGCGAAGGTGCTGCATGGATCATACAACAAGCCCAAAAACAAGATGCAAGGCCGCTGTATGTTTTGGTTTGGGGCTCGATCACCGATGTGGCACAGGCCGTTCATGCTAAACCTAGTATTAAAGAAAAAATACGAGTTTATTCCATAGGTTCTTGGAATACCCGCCAAGACCCAAAAGCAAGAGACTATTTGTTTAACAATCATCCCGACTTATGGTGGATAGAAAATAACACCACTTTTAGGGGTATGTATATGGGAGGTAATCAAGATACAGACTTGGGTAACTTAAGTTTTGTAGAGGAACACGTAAAAGACTATGGGCATTTAGGGCAACTCTTTTGGGAGCAAAAAAAAGATATAAAAATGGGTGATACTCCCTCGGTATTATACTTATTGCACGGCGACCCGAACCAACCGGAAGGCGAAAGCTGGGGCGGTTCTTTTCTTAAAACTGCTCATGGCCCCAACTATTGGACCGATAAACCCGATAAAGATTTGGTGATCAATAACAGGCCGGGCGCCAAAACTGTAAATAAATGGCGTGAAGCTTATTTGAGGGATTGGCAAAAGCGCATGGAGTGGTTGAAGTAATACTGGCACATCATTAAAAATAGTTGCTACAGGCTTTAGCCTGTAGTTATTTTATATTTATTCATTGGCTTTAGCCTAAGTGAATCTTTTAAAAGTTCTATAAGGTCATATCTCTCAAAAAGCTTTTTTAGGCTAAAGCCTTTTTTCTTCTCTGCTATTACCCTGACTAAAGTCAGTAACAATTGATTTGTCTTTCTAGGCTACTTGCTAAGCCACCTTCCAAGTAGCTTCGCAAGTAGTCTTTTCTTTTTGTAATAATCCAGCGCAAGATACGCTTTACTGCGAGGGCATTACATTGTTTAATTCTACCCAAATATCATCTAAAATATCTACGGGAGCGCCTGATTGATTTTGTTTGGCATCTCCCACACGTATGACGACCAAATCTTGACTTGGTACAATACAGATAATTTGTCCGTTTTTACCGACAGCAGCGTACATATCATCTGGAGCATTAGGACACATAGAACCATTAAAAACGGTCCTAAGCACTGGTAGCATATGAGAATTTTTCCCATTGAGCCACCAAAAATAGCCGTAAGACTCATTCATTGTTTGTGAAGGAGAAATCATTGCTTGGTAAAACTCAGTATCTGAAAGAATTGGCGTGTCATCCCAAGTGCCTTCATTCAATATTAATATCCCGAACCTTGCCATTGAGCGAGCGTTGCTCCAAAATATTTGGTTAAAATTGTTCATTTGCCAAAAGCCATTCATCCCGATAGGATCAGCAATCTTTTCTTCAAAATAATTTTCAA
>CAKZMZ010000388.1 GCA_937129345.1 uncultured Thalassovita sp.
AAAGAGCGTAAGCAAAAAACCAAATGTGCTAAAATGTGCGGCTGGCTTTTTTCGCATGAAACACAACAATTGGCTAAATGCATATTGTATGCATTTATTTTTTCTATATCAATCTCATTGAATTAGGTGATAAATATACAAAGAAAAAGCCGCCTAGTTTCCCAAACGGCTTTGTAAAATCACCTCAATTCTTTTACCAACTACCTCACTCCCGGCAAGCCTGTTGGCTCTGAAAATTTCCACCAGAACTTTTGGGCTTTTTTCTTCTCGGGGTAAACTTCATCCAAGGTATTGCCCTCGTAAAGCCTACCATTCTTCATTACATGGGTTACGGTGTTGGAGTTTCTAATATCTTCCAAAGGGTTTTTATCTAAGATAACCAAATCAGCTAGTTTTCCTTCCTCGATAGAACCTAGGTCTTTGTCTAAACCAAGTGCTTCAGCTCCAATAATCGTAGCTACTTTTAAAGCATCGTGGTTTACCATACCGCCTGCTTGTACCGACCAAAGCTCCCAATGGTAGCCCAAGCCTTGTAATTGTCCGTGGCTTCCGATACCTGCCAAACCACCTGCCTCAACTAAGTCTTTCATAAACTCGGCATGTTTGGCAAAGATGTGCTCTTCTTCCATAAACCAACCGCTCACCCTACGAGACTTAGAAGCCAATTCCTCATAAGGCGTAAAACGTTGCAGCTTTTTATCGTGGTAAGGTTGCTCGGTGGCATAATAGTAATTCTCTGCAAAAGGGCCTCCATAAGCCACTAGCATAGTAGGCGTTACCGCCATTTTAGAATCGGCAATGGTTTTTACTACATCATTATAAATTGGGTAAATCGGTAAGGCATGTTCATGACCCGGGTAGCCATCTAGCAACTGTGTCATGTTCAACTTAAAATCGAGGCCGCCTTCGGTAGTGGGCATTAAGCCTTGCTCCTTGGCTGCCATAATGATCCACTGCCTTTGTTGCCTGTTACCCGTTAAGTACATTTTAATGGTCTTGGTATTGTAATACTCACTATACTGCTTCAATACCTTTTTGGCATGATCTAAACTTTTAATGTTGTACGCCCAAAAGCCAACTCCTGGGCCAGTAGAATATACCCTAGGACCATAAATCTCGCCTGTTTCTACCATGTCGGCATAGGTTAATACATCGGTGGTAGCCGTTTGTGGATCTCGGGTGGTGGTTACGCCATAAGCCAAATTGGCTGCATAACTGGTTACTTGTGTTTTGTGTATGCCCCAGTTTGGCCACATGTGGGCATGGGTATCTACAAAACCCGGTACAATGGTTTTACCTTGCAAATCAATTTCTTCCGTTCCATTCGGCACAGTTAAACTTCCGCTGGCACCCACCGCTTTGATGCGGTTATTTTCTATCAATACATCTCCATTTTCAATCACTTCATCGCCTTGCATGGTAATGATGCGTGCGCCTTTTAATAAGGCCGTTCCCTTGGGAATATCTTTTTTCACCTTTACTTCAATGGTGTATTCTTCGGCTTCGTAGCTGTCTTTTTTCTTTTCGTCTTTCTTATCTTCTTCTGTTTTTTCCTCTTCTTTCCCTTCGCCCTCTTCTGTTTTTTCTTCCTCTGCTTCCTCTTCTTTTTTCAATTTTTCTGCTTCTTTGGCTGCTTTTACTGAATCGGCAAAGGCTTCGGCAGCATCCAAATCGTACACAAAATGACCTTTGCCCAAAGACCAATGCACCTTTTTACCATCGGCAGACCAATAGGGAAATTCACCGCCCAACTCTGTTAATTTTTTAGAGGGAAAAGCCGCATTATCAGGGTTGGATACTGAAATTTTAGGTGTCTTACCGACTTTAGGTACGGTCACTACATACACCTCGTTGTTGATCTGTGCCAAAGCTTGGTCGCCCTCTGGCGCCATAATAATCGTACTTGCTGTTGATGGCTGGTTGCGTTCCATAATATCGTCTAAAGCACCGGGCAACATATGGTAGCCGGGGTGCTCGTGGTCTTTGCCAGCAACATCATGTGAATGGTCGTGCCCATGTCCATGGTGATCTATAATGTCTTGTATTGAGCCATAGGTAGTGATGCCTGTAATGCTCACATGCTCTTTTTCGTCTGTGCCATCCCAACGGATTGAAAGTAGACCTTTGCGGCTGTTGAGGTAAATCCTATCATCGGCTTTTACAAAGTGGGGATTGGAGCGACCATTAGATTTGGCAATGAATTGCACCTCTCCGCCATCGGCATTGATCCAGCATAGATCTTCAGTAGAACCAAAGCCAAATGGATCCCAAGAGTCTTTGTAGGATTGCGCTGAACCTCTAGTAAACACGATGCGATTGCTATTGTAAGACCAAGCCGGCGAACCGTACAAAGCAGGCACTTTGGTAAGTTGCTGTGGCTTGGGCTTGCCTGTGGTATTCACCTTGTACAAATGCCCACCCTGAGGCGACCAAGTAGTATATACCAACCAATTGCCATCGGGCGACCAAGTGGGCTGTGCTTCGGTGATGTTTTCTTTGGTTACCCGCTCAGGCGTTCCGTTGGGAAACTCCATAAGGTACAACTTATTTAAAGCGGTAAACGCCAACTTACTACCATCAGGCGATGGTACGGCATCCCTAATCTGCGTTACCAGCATTTCTTCTTCGTCTTCTATAGGGAATTTAAATTCCAATCTTGGCCCCATGGGTAAGTTCACTTCTGCCTCAAAAGGAATCTCAGTAGCAGATTTATCGTTGATGTTGATTTTGTAAATTTTCCCTCCGTAAGAAGCCACTAGAAACTGACTATCAGGCGTGAATGCCATGGCAGGCAACACACCCAAAGGTGCAATGGATTCTTGCTCATCGCGCTGTACGGGGTACGCCAACCAGCTTTCGTCCCCATTTTCTAAGTTTCTTAAAATCAATCCTGTCTCGTCTTCAAAACGGGTGCCATAGACCATCCACTTACCATCGGGCGACATGGTGGGCGTAAAGGCAGAACCATAGCGAGAAGTTACCCGACTGGTTTCGCCGTTTTCCATATTATAGCAGCCTACTTGGTACTGAGGGAATTGCGCATTGTAGTTCCAAGCACTGTTTCTTTGAGAGTAGTAAAGCAATTTGCCATCGTGGCTAAAAGTGGGATCGGTCGTTTTTAAGCTACTTGGTTTTTCAAGCAATTGAATACCCCCGCCACCTTCTTTGTGGTACAAATGTAATTTAGCGTTTCTCCTGCCTTTTGAACCTACAATGTAATCTCCGTCGGCACTCCAATCAGCAGAAAAGTAGTTTTGGTTTTTGTCTTTGGTTATTTGCTTGCGCTTTTCGGTGGCTAGCTCCATCGTCCAGATATTGTCAGCACCGCTTGAGTCTGAAATGAACACGAGGCTTTTGCCATCAGGACTAAAGCGAGGATGCACATCATAAGGCAAACCAGTGGTAACTGTTCTTGCCTTTCCACCAGTAAAAGGCATCATGTAAATATCGCCCATGAGGTCAAACACAATGCTATCGCCAGTTGGACTGATGTCTAGAGATAGCCAAGTGCCTTCGCTTGTGGTAAAATTGATATTACGCTCAGGTTCTAGAGGTAAGGCCTTTTTTTCTTTCTTTTTTGGCTTCTCGGCCTTGGTAGAATCTTGTTTGGTGCTGTCTTGGTAAGACAACCAATAAGTAGAGGTTTCAAAATCTTTTGCATGTACGCCGATACTCAAAAAAATACCTAGCATCCATACAAAAACCTTTGTATAGTTTTTTTTCATGTGAGATAGTTTTAATAATGAATAGTCATCCACAAGGGATCAATTTCTTAATCTATAAAACTATCAAATTGAAATTATAAATACTTAAAAAAACATAAGAGGTGTTGATATCGGGGATGAGTGGTTTTTCACTTATCTACATAGCTTTTGTAGTTGAGTCTGATTGGAATTCTTTATATAGTTTGAGTTGCAAGTATATAAACAAAAAAACAGCCATTATCAATGCCACAAAATAAAAAATTACCCATTAATGGGCTGTATAAAAAAATTCAATCAAAATCGATATAAACACTTAAAATCTGTAATAAATCACAAATAATATGATTTTTTTTACAAAAAAAAGCACAAAACGTATCGATTTTCTTAATAAGTCAATTAAAACGGAGTATCAGAGCTAATCGAACAATATTTTTTTTTGACGAAAAGATAGAAGTTACAGCAATATATCCCACCTAAGTTTGGTTAGAAAAACATCATATATATTAGCGTTAAATCTTAGGAAAAGGTTGCTTCTTATGGAGGCAACCTTTTTTCGTTTTTTGTTTCATTTCAACTCAAACTCCTCAGATAAGCCGCCAACTCTAAGTGTAAATAATCCCGGTTCTAAAATTGGTTCTCCTTCTCTATCAGGATAACTCAAGTGCTCTTGCGCTTGAATTTTAAATGTGAAGGTCTTGGTCTCACCAGATACCAATATTTGTTTTTCAAAATGCTTTAAGGCTTTTACGGGGCGGGTAAAGGTGCCTACTTCATCTGAAATATACCAAAGTACCGCCTCTCTACCTGCGACCTCACCTGTATTAGTAACCGTTACAGAGGCAGTAATGGTACCTTCATCATCTAGCGTATTTGCACTTAAAGTTAAGTCACTGTATTGGTAATCGGTATAAGACAAGCCATGCCCAAATGGTGCAATGGTGGTCATATCGGTAGCTTTATCAAAATCGAAGAAAAGCTCCATATTTTTATGGTTGTAAGGAAACCAGTGCCCTGGTTCTTTAGGGTATGAAAAAGACATTTTACCGCTTGGATTCACTTTGCCACTTACAATATTGGCAATGGCTTGACCTCCTTCAAACCCAGGCAAACCACACCAAATAAAGGCATTGGTTTCGGGTAATAGTTCAGTTATAATGCGAGGCCTTCCGGCTATCATTAGTAAAACTACAGGTTTTCCGGTTGCTTGCGCCGCTTTGATCAATTCTAATTGTGCCTCATCTAAGGTCAGGTCAGAGATGTTGCCCGGGGTTTCTGCATAGGGTTCCTCCCCTGCGGCAATAATTATGGCATCTGCCCCTGTCGCATCGGCGCGCAACCTGTCTACATCTGATAACTTTACTTGTGCGTCGGGATAGGCCTCTTGCATGGCAGTAAAAACTGTATGCATGTCTTCGGGGAAAATATCATCATTATTTGGAATCCACCGCAAGCTCCACCCGCCTGCTAGGCCTCGCTTTGAATCGGCATTTAACCCTGCTACAACTATCTTTTTTGGATTTTTAAGTGGAAGGAAGCCCTCGTTTTTAATCAAAACCAAAGATTCTTCCGCTGCTTTTAGTGCTTTGGCCTTACTCTCGGGTCTGCCTATGCGCTCAAATCGGGTATTTTGCGGATAAGGATGCTCAAATAGGCCCAACTCCATTTTCAAGCGCAAAATTCTTGCTACTGATAGGTCTATGCGATCCATAGAGATCACCTTTTCTTGTACAAGTTCTTTGAGCGCATAAAAAAAGTCAATTTCATAAGGTGTCATAGACATATCGACCCCTGCCATAATTGCCTTAAAAGTAGCTTCTTTCATGTCCTTGGCCACCTTATGGGTTTTATGTAGGCGGATGATGTCTTCCCAATCGGTTACGGCCACGCCTTTAAATCCCAGTTGATCGCGAAGTATTTTTGTAAGAAGTTCGTAAGAAGCATGCACGGGAATCCCATTGATCTCGCCTCCATTGATCATGACCGATTTAATGCCGGCATCTATAGAGGCCTTAAAAACAGGTACATGAAATTCTTGCAGTTGCTGATTGTCAATAGTGGCCGGAGTGCGGTCCCAACCATTATCTGGATCGGAATAACCAATATAGTGCTTGGCCGTAGCCGCCTGCTTGTAAGGTGCCGTTTGTGGATGCTCTTGCAGCATTTTTGTGTAGGCTGCGCCCATAACTGCAGCCAAGTGTGGGTCTTCGCTGTAAGTCTCATAAAACCTCGGCCAATATGGATTTCTACCGATATCCAAAACAGGGGCAAAATTCCAATGATGGCCCAAATCTGCTGTTTCTAAGCCCATTACATAGGCTTCATCAGCAGAGAACTGAGGATCAAAAGTGGCGCCGATATTAAAACTATGTGGAAAAATGGTAGAGCCCTCTAAGTAATTGGCGCCATGCATATGATCAATACCATAAATTATAGGAATCTCTAAGGGACTATGCCTTAGTGCAATCTCTTGTAGCTGCTTGGAGTATTCGTACCAATTTTCAGCCGGTACTGCAATGCCGTTCAAGAATGAGCCAACATGAAAACTATCGAGGTAATAAATAAGCTTGTTGGTATCTATTTCTAGCAGCGTTTCTGGCGGGGCACCGGGTTCGGTGGCTTCTGCTACTTCTTTAGAAAACATATTGTTGTTAATCTGGGTCATTTGCCCAATTTTCTCTTCTAAAGTCATAGAAGCAATGAGTTCATCTATTTTCTCTTCCATAGCGGTGTTGTTGGTGCGTTCCATTTGCCTACGCCTTTCGTCAGTAATCAGGCTTTGGGCATCGTGATCAAAAGAGCAAGAGGCGCCAATCAGAAACAACAAATAAAAAGCTCCGATAAAAATGTATGGTTTCATTTTAAAAATTTTCTTGCGGTAAATAGTGGATGTATGTTGCAAAGTTGTTGAGTAGTTTAATTACCAAGAACTGCTGAAAAAATTTATCTACTCCGAAAAAATCAAGACTCTAAAAATCAATCTATTCCAAAGCCCTCACCCCTTCAGTATTGATTTTAGAAATATATTTGATGGAGTCTATCTCTAGATCTGAAAATTTTTCCTCCATGGCAATGGCCGCCCTGTGGGCTATGGCCTCGGTTTCGCATAAAGCAAAAACAGATGGACCTGAGCCTGAAATACTGCATCCCAATGCATCTGCCTCTATGGCGGCCTGTTTTACTTTCTCATAGCCGGGAATCAGCAGCGAGCGCACAGGTTCTATGATCACATCCTCTAAAGAGCGAGCAATTAACGGATAATCGTTTCTTGCCAGACCGGCTACCAGACCGGCTATGTTGCCCCACTGCTTTACAGCATCTTTTAATTGTATGCTCGTGCGCAAAACCTTGCGGGCATCAGCTGTTTTAAGTTCTATTTGAGGATGGATGATGGCAATGTATAAGGTGTCCGGGAAAGCCAATCGAATAACATCTAAAGGTTGGTAACTACGCACTAACACAAAGCCCCCGAGCAGGGCAGGCGCTACATTATCGGCATGGGCCGATCCACAAGCTGCTTTTTCGCCGTGCATAGCAAATTGTACCAATTCTTTTTTTGTGCGCGGAGCACCCAAAAGTAAGTTGATCCCAAAAACACCCGCCACAGCACTAGCAGCACTAGAACCTATTCCGCTACCCGGCTTTATTTTATGTGTAATGGTGATCTCAAAACCAGCATCGCTTTGCAAGTGCTCCAAAAAAGCCTTAGCAGCTACGCCAATGGTATTGGCATCGGGGTCTGTCGGGATGTTGGTATAAGGAGTTTCGTTACGGATAACAATACCGCTGCCTGCTTTTCTTCTTACAATCACTTCATCACCGGGATTATCCAAGGCCAGACCAAGTATGTCAAAACCGCAAGCTACATTGGCCACAGTGGCAGGCGAAAAAATACGGACGCTCTCTTCCAAGTTTTTGTCTATTTGTTTCTAAATATTTCAAATTTAAAATAAATAAATGCTAGCACTGTCATGAAATGCTTAAAATTTATCAGGACTTAAAGAAGCCTTCTAAGTATATTGCTTTCACATGTTTTAGCAGGCAAGGGTAAATTTGTGAATTAAATAGCCTTAACTTAGATTAGTGCAAAATTGCTCAAGATATTTTTGTTTTGGATGATGCTGCAAAATCTTTAGTTGCACAATGAGCAAATTGGCAAAAAACATTGTTAAACAAGAGGTTACTGAAATACCACTAAAATAGCTTTTCGTTGCTCTAAACAATCAAAAGCGTTTTTCATCTAACATAAACCGGCTTGGAAACTATACTTAGAAACAATCCAGTTTTTGAAACTTTACAACAAACTGAACTGATATCTTCATTCTTGCAAAGCGCCTACCAAGTAGGTTTACCTATTGCTTTTTGGAAACTGCCCAATGCAAGTAATTTTCATATTGCTGTAAGTTTTAGCAATAATGCCAGCATTGATAAACCCAACATAGAAGAGCTACCACAGGGGTTCATAGTAGCGCCTTTTGATACCACAAGAAAACCCTATTTTATAAAAGCAGATTTGCTCTATAGCTCTGCAGAGCGTTTTCCAAAAGAGGCGTTTAACGCGACCATATACGGCAGTGAAGCTGCAAAAAAACGCAATAAATTTTGGAACGTCTGGGAAGCAGAACTAAATGCAAAACAAAAAAGCCAAGAGCGCTACCATCACAAAAAATCGGTCAAAACACAAGCTGAACAAAGTATCTACGAAGCATTGGTGGAAAAAGGGATACAGAAAATTACCGATGGGCATTACCAAAAAGTTGTGTATGCGCGAAATAAAGCAGTAAGCAAACCGGATGATCTACACTTAGGCCGCACATTTAAAAGACTTTGCGAGCAATTTCCTTCTGCATTTGTATCTATGGTTTCTTTGCCCGAAGAGGGTACTTGGTTGGGTGCTTCACCAGAAACCTTAATCGAAATTAAAGACAAGCAGTTTTTTAGAACTGTGTCCTTGGCTGGCACACAACCTAAACATCTATTCAACAAGGTTTCAGAAGCCAGTTGGCGCCAAAAGGAAATTGAGGAACAAGCTTTAGTAAGTCGCTATATCATTAATTGCTTTAAAAAAATTAGGTTGAGAGAGTTTGCAGAAGTAGGGCCAAAAACCGTGGCGGCTGGCAATCTATTACACCTTAAAACCGATTTTTTGGTAGATATGGAAGCTGTTAACTTCCCACAGTTGGGTTCGGTGATGTTAAAGTTATTACATCCTACCTCTGCAGTTTGCGGCATGCCCCGTAAAGAGACCATGCAAGATATTATTGAGCACGAGGGTTATGACCGGCAATTGTACAGTGGTTACTTGGGTCCTGTAAATGTAAATGGCAACACCGACATTTTTGTAAACCTACGTTGCATGCAGGTAACAGACAAAGAACTTATTTTTTATGCAGGCGCAGGCATTACCGAAGACTCAGAACCAGAAAAAGAGTTTTTAGAAACAGAAATGAAAATGGATGTGATGCGAAAATCGGTGTTGGGAGATGGTTAATTATAAATTAAGGCTGTTCAAAGTATTTTAAGATTGTAAAAAAGTTGAATCTATGGCTGTTTTTTT
>CAKZMZ010000389.1 GCA_937129345.1 uncultured Thalassovita sp.
TATTAAAATAGGTTGGTCTTTAGGGTCTTCGGTTAGTCTTCCATGTGAACCTTTAATAAGCTCGGGGGTGAGTGGAATTACATCCATTAAATATCTAAAACCGAGTTTCTTTTTAAGTAAAATACCACCGACTTTAAGTAATGGAAATGTAATCTTAGGATTAACAAACATTTCTACAGGATCATAACCTGGTTTTCTATGGATATCAACCGTTCTGGCAAAATCAGGGGCTTTGTTGTCGTCTAGCCAATAATAGTACGTAAACCACGAGTTGTTGTCTGCCACCACCACAAAGTCGCCACTTCTTTCATGATCTATGTGGTATTTTTCTTTACTTGCTTTGTCTAACACCAACTCAATACCCTCAGTATTTTCTAAAAGTTCTTTTACTTCTTGGTAAATGGATTGTTCGTTTAAGTAGACGTGGGCGATTTGGTGATCGGCAACTGCAAAAGCCTTAGAGGTACCCGCATCAAGATACTCTAAACCTAGGTCTTGTTTAATGGAAAGGTAACCTTTCTTTCTAAAGATTCTATTAATATTGATTGGATGATCGGCATTGGTAATTCCGTATTCGGAAAGAATCAATACATTGGCTCCCTTTTCTTCATAGTATTGAACTAGATCTTTGCAAACCCCATCTATTTCCGCTAAGTCTTTCTTTACAGAATCGTGCTGTTGTCCGTATCGTTGCATGTTGTAGTCGAGATGGGGCAGGTATATGAGCGTTAGAGTAGGATTGTGCCATTGGTCAACCATTTTAGATGCTTCCGCAATCCATTTGCTCGAATTGATTGTGGTTTTTGGCCCCCAAAACTCGAAAAGTGGAAATTGTCCCAATTCTTTCTGAAGCCTGTCGCGCATATCCATGGGTTTGCTGTAAACATCAGGTAACTTTTTTCCATCCGCAAGGTACAAGGGTCTTGGGGTTACGCTGTAGTCTACAGAAGAGTACATATTGTACCACCAAAACATATTGGCACAGGTAAAATCTTGGTTTTCTTCTTTGGCCAATTCCCAAATTTTTTTGGCTTGTACCAAATGGTTGGATTGCCTCCAAAATTTGATTTCGCATTCATCTTTGAAGTACCAGCCGTTGCCTACAATACCGTGCTCAGTAGGCCATTTTCCTGTAAGATAAGTATATTGAGAAGTACAAGTGACCGCAGGCAATACTGGTTTAATGCTACTGTGTTTCTTCGATTCGGTCCATTTTTTTAAAAAAGGTGTGTGTGCTCCGATAAGCCCTGCGGTTAAACCAACTACATCTATTACGACAGTTTTTTTCACAATTTGAGATGTTATATTCTTTTATCTAAAAAATTTGCCTTATTGAATGAGCATGCAAAATTAGCATAGAACGGGACAATAACAATTTGTTTAAGACTCTCATAAACAAGTACTTAGCTTTCTTGTGTATTTTTGGATTGATTTGAAATGTGCCTCAAGTTAACATTTGTTTGCACATTGTGCATGTAATATTTTCTAACCTAATTAAAACTTCTCCGTAAATGGTCTTAACAATATTTTTTCAGTAAAGAATTTCAACGATGAAAAAAATAGTAATTATTGCACTCGGGCTTTTATTGTCTAATTATGCTTTTAGCCAGTTCACTATAAATCCGCAGGCAGGTCTTACAGCTTCTATGCTTACTACTGATCCTGAAGGCACAGAAGCGAGTGGAAGAGTTGGCTACACTTTCGGCGCAAGCGTCCGGATGGGAGATAAAATATACTTCAACCCTGGATTGTTCTGGGTAAGGTCTAGCAATGAGTTAACCTCAAAGAGTAACTTAGAAACAGGCATCAACTTTGGGGATATTAGAGACAATGCTTCTATTAATATGATACATATACCTTTGCAAGCAGGTGTAAAAGTGATCAACACTAAGCCTTTTGCTTTAAGGTTGGCAGCAGGCCCTTCATTGTCTTGGGTAACTGATGTGAAGGATAATGCTTTCGGTTTAACTAAAGAAGCTTACAACGAACGCATTTGGGGAGCAAAGTTTGGTGCTGGTGTAGACTTACTTTTTCTCACGGTAGACTTAAATTATGAGTTAGGAATCACTGAACTATACAAAACTTCTGACGCCAAGAACAATATGCTAAGCTTAACGGCTGGTATAAAGTTCTAGAGTAAAAAATGATAATTTCTCTGTGTACAATTCAATTTATTTAAAGCCCTGTCAAAAAACTGATAGGGTTTTTTCTTTATAGCTTTTCCAAAACCCATTGCATCTCTCTAATGATAGATTCTGATAAAGGCAACTGATGCCTTTTAGGCAACACATCCCAAGTATAGGTTTCTATTTCAAGATGTTTTACTAGATTTTTATCCTTCAGGTATTCTAGCGTCTTTATAATTTCTTTATTGGTAGATTGAAGTGGCTCATAATTCTCTAAGAATAAAGGTACATGAAAATGTATTCGCCAAGTTTCAGGGTCATTTCTGTATTCTTTTAAAGCTTGTGGTAAATCTTGGTATTGCCTAAGCCCGTTTTTTCCCTTTACAATTACTTGATGCAGGTAAGTAGATTCTTCAAATTTTTTAAGCGCTTCTAGCCTTTGTTTGTTGTGGGTGGCTACATTGTCAAAATCAGCTTGCAAAGCTGCACTAATTTGTATTTTGCCTAGTTTAATACCAACCTCATTCATTTTTTCTATGGCCTCCTCAGGCGATTCAAATTCTATGGCATAATGGCAAACGTCATAACAGATTCTGATGTGATCTAAAATGATTTGTCTCGCTGTTGAAGAAAAAACGTTTAAATCGTTGGCCAACATTTTTTCTCCAATAGGCAATAAATAATCGCAGTAATATTTTATGACCTCTTTTGTGTTTTCTAGCAATCCGTCTGGCTCTGGTTCTAGGTCTAAGTGGAGTAGGCGTCCAGTTTTTTGCTTAATTTTATAGAGCTTTTGAGCAATCTGTATAAGGTGGATAGTAGCCGTAGAAAATATTTCCTTTTTATCGGTATGCCAATATTTATAAGATAGGGGTGAGGTAGAGATGCTGCCCTCATGCAGTCCGGTAGGCATTACTTTGTTGAGTATTTCGAAGAGACGAAGGGTGTAATCAAATCTCTCTTGGGTCGTCCAGTCGGGGGAATGCACGTTGTCTTTTACCACGGTACCGTGAAAATCTCCATAGGGGAAACCGTTCATGGTAAAAACGTAGAGATGCTCTGATTTGAGCCATTGAATGAAATTGGCCAGTATTTCTTTGTCTGCTAATTCCACACTGGCTTGGTTAGAAAGCCGAAGACCTATGCCCATTGGGGCTTCAGGTGAGCAGGCTTCTTTAACTTTAGGAAGATATTCTTTCAATTGCTTAAAAGTGTCTTGCCAAGTTTCGCCAGGGTGGATATTGGTACAATAACTTAAATGATAAGATGTGTAAGGTACTTCCATAATAAATTAGGCTATCGTTCTAAGTTAGAACGGGTAACCTAAGTTAGACTAAAAAACAGTAATGATCAAACAGTAACGTACATATTTTCTAGATAAGCCACTGATTTTTCAATAATTGCAGCCTCCATTTCATGAACCTCAACACCTTTGCCTAAATCCTCTAGAAGCATAATGGTCAACTCACCGCCTAGGTGCTCTCTAAATTCATTTAAGCCAGCAATTATTTTTAGCTCATTTTCGGTATTTCTTTGCGATACCACAGGATGATGCAGTTTGAATCCAAGATTTTTGAACAGGTTAATGACTCTGTTTAAGTCTACTTTGGAAATCATGCCTTTGTGAAAAGAGTAAACTACATCGAGACAGATTCCTATGGCTACGGCCTCGCCATGCCTTAATTTATAATCGCTCAATTGCTCCATTTTATGTGCTGCCCAATGGCCAAAATCTAAAGGCCTAGAAGAGCCCATCTCAAAAGGATCTCCATTGGCAATGTGTTCCATATGTAATTCGGCGCACTTATAAATCAGCGATTCCATGGCAGGTAAATCTCTTTCTGCTAGCATGTCACATTGGGCTTCGATTTCTTCGAAAAAGGCAAGGTCTTTTATCAAGGCAACTTTTATGGCTTCTGAAATGCCAGACCGCCAGTCTCTATCGTCCAATGTCTTTAAGTAAAGACTGTCATTGAAAACAGCAAAAGGGGGGGCAAAACTTCCTAAGTAATTTTTCTTCCCAAATGCATTTATACCGTTTTTTACGCCAATACCAGAATCGTTTTGAGAAAGAACTGTGGTAGGTATCCGAACATGTCTGATTCCTCTATGCGCGATGGCTGCTGCAAAACCCACCATGTCAAGCACGGCGCCACCACCTATAGCTACTATGTAAGAATGCCTGTCTATGTGAAATTCTTCTGTGGCTTTAAGTATCCTCTCAAGATGTTTATTGTCGTTTTTGGCAGCCTCCCCTCCGGGCACCGACAAAGGTTCACCTAGCAGGATCAACTCGTTTTTATATGCTTTAAAATACAGCTCAATTTCTTGTAAAAGATTGGGCCACGCCTCTAAAACGCCATCATCAATTACAAAATAAATTTTGGATAGCTCATTTTTAGATGCAAAAAACTCAGCGAAACTGTTGTTTTTAGGATTGAATAAGTCTTGAGTAAAGATTACTTTATAGGTGAATGGTACTTCAAACCTTTGTATAATTTCCTTCATCAATATGTTTGTAAGTTTGGTGCGAATTTATAATAAATAACGATTGTGCTATATATCTGTTCCTCTGTGTAAAAACTTTATTACGCTGAATTGTGGTAATTGATATTTGAGCATAAAAAAAGCTGGCTTTTAGCCAGCTCCATTTTATATTTTCTTTAAAAAGACTATTCGTCGAATACGATGGTGTAACCTCTTATGCCGTGTTCGTGGCTATCTAAGCCTTCACGTTCGTGTTCTTCGGTAACCCTTATTCCTAATGTCTTCTTTAATACAAAGAAGATAATGAGAGCAGAGGCAAAAGCAGCGCCCCCGCAAGTAAGTACACCTACTAACTGTACAATAAATTGGGCAAAGCCTGCTTTTGCACCGAACATGCCCACGGCTAAAGTGCCAAAGATACCACAAGTCAAGTGTACAGAAACAGCTCCAACGCAATCGTCTAATTTCAGTCTATCTAGCGTTACTGCTGAGATTACTACCAACAATCCACTGATACCGCCGATAATTAATGCGTCTAAAAAACCCATTTGGTCAGCTCCTGCAGTGATGCCTACCAAGCCTGCTAAGATACCATTAAGCGCCATGCCCAAATCTAATCTCTTAAAGGCGAAAAAGCCCATTACAGTACCTCCTAAAGCGCCTGCTGCCGCTGCCAGAGAAGTGGTAACAAGTACTAAAGATACCGCTGCTGGATCGGCAGAGAGTACAGAGCCTCCGTTAAATCCAAACCATCCTAACCAGAGCAGGAATACACCGATAACCGCCAAAGGCACACTAGAGCCGGGGAAATCATTTATTTTACCATCTACATATTTACCAAGCCGAGGCCCTAAGATGATGATCCCTGCCAGCGCTCCCCAGCCACCAACTGAGTGTACAAGGGTAGAACCTGCAAAG
>CAKZMZ010000390.1 GCA_937129345.1 uncultured Thalassovita sp.
GAGATGAGGTGCTAATGGATATAGAAAGGTTGGCACCGGGTTTATATCTATTGCCTAGTAAAAGTGGCAACATTTATAAACTGGTAAAAAAATGATAATTTATGTTCTTGAAGCGGTTTTGGATAGGTTTGCTCGTTGCATTGCTTTGGCAATGCTTGCCCATCCATGCCCAATTGTTTCAAGATTATTCAGTACCCACTGGTATTAGGCATTACGCCGTGGATTCTCTTAGGATTTCAGCAGGTGTTGTCATTTTTGATTTTGATAATGATGGCTTAGACGACCTCTACCTAAACGGCGCAGAAAGACCGCATCAGCTTTACAATAACTTAGGTGATTTTGATTTTGAGAATGTTACCCAAACTTCTGGACTTGCTAATATAAACACACCCGTTTATGGCGCAAATGCTGCCGATTTAAATAATGATGGCTGGGAAGATTTGCTCTTGACCACGGGAGAGGGCGCCCACAGCATTCTACTAAAAAACAATGGCGATGGCACATTTTCAGATGTGACTCAGGGCAGCGGCCTAGAAGAAAATCTTTATTGGGGCACTTCCATCACTTTTGCAGATTTTAATAATGACGGATTTTTAGACTTTTACATCGGTAATTATGCTAAAACCCCGACCATTCCCTTAGATGGAAACCCTGGCATAGGGGCTTACCCCAATGAATTGTACCTAAGCCAAGGAACAGCATTTAAATACGAAGAAGTAGCGGTGCAAAAAGGTATAGCCGGGACAGGTTTTACTTTGGCAGTTAGGGCAACGGATTTTGATCAAGACTTCGATATAGACTTGTACGTGGTCAATGATTTTGGAGGAAGCGGTAATGAGGGCAACAGATATTTCGAAAATGATGGACAAGGTAATTTTACAGACAAATCTGAAGCACTCGGATTGGCATTGAATATTTTTGGAATGGGCGCTGGCCTAGGCGATTACGATGCCGATGGCGATTTTGATTTGTATGTGTCTGACTTGACCGTCAATCATTTTATGCAACGACAAAGCGATGGAACGTATGAAAACGTAGCTGATCAGACATTGGCTTTGGGCGACAATGTGAGTTGGGGCGCTGAGTTTTTTGACGCCAATAACGATTCACAGCTTGATCTATTTATCCCTAACGGCGCCGTGCTCGGCGATTTAGAACAGCCTAATCAATACTACGAAAACATTAATGGACAGTATTTGGTGACCACCTTTGGGCAAATAAAACCTCCTTTGTTTGCCAGAGGCATGGGCATCGCTGATTTAGATGCTGATGGAGATTTAGATGTGGCGGTTACGGCCACTGCAGAGCAGGATACACTTGAAGTTCCTTATTTACAGATTTACAGAAATACAGCTAATTTAAGACACCAAGAAAACGGGTTTTTGATGATAGACCTAGAAGGCGATGCCATTAATAGAGATGCTTATGGCAGTATCTTAAAATTACACTTACAAGGTAGGACGCCACTTTTAAAAATAAAGGACAACGGAGGGGCTTATCTTTCTAGGAGTAGTGCTTGGGTACATTTTGGGATTGCTGAACATGATATTGATTCTCTAGAGGTGTTTTGGCCCGACCAAACCAGAACTGTTTATAGAGATATATCGAAGGATGCTTGGGTAGAAGTGAATCAAAAAGAGGGTTTACGTGTAATAAAAGGAGGGAGCGTTACTGCTTTGTCAGAAGAGAGCCTTTCTGATATTTCCGTTTATCCTACCGCCACTCAAGGTGTGTTGTATGTAGACTTACGGTCTTTTGCTTCAGCAGCTGATTATAACTTTTTCGACTTACAAGGTAGGTTATTACAATCGGGGGAATTAACTGCCGGAAAGATTTCTACCATACAAATAGATGGAAAAATAAATGAGCCGGGCTTGTATCTGCTTCAATTAAATATTGACCATTCAACCATTAAACAAAAGATATTTTTAACTCGAACACCATGAAAAAAACATACTTTACTCTCGTTCTCATCATTTTTATAAGTGCAATTACCCATGCTCAAAATCCACAAGATGGTTGGCGCTTTGAGCCTGAAGTGGACAACTACAGCGAAGATGCCATGCTCGATTTGCGCTACCTCAATGAAGATATGGCAGGCGAAAATGGTTTTGTGCAACTCTCTGCCGATGGCGAAGGCTTTGTTACAGAAAATGGCGGACCTATCCGCTTTTGGGCAATTGGTGGGGGAGATGGCACACGCGATATGAGTGTTGAAGATATCAGGACATTTGGTAAATTTCTAGCTAAGCGTGGAGTTAATATGATGCGTTTTCATGGTGAAATACACTCGGTAACCCGGGATATTAACCAAGTTAATACCGAAGAAGTAGATGCCATTTGGAAGTTTGTAGCGGCCATGAAAGAAGAAGGAATTTATTCTACCATAAGTCCTTTCTGGCCAAATTTTATAGATGAGATACCTAACGAATGGGGCTTAGGCGACTACTCGGGTACCAATAAAAAACCTTGGGCTTTGCTTTATTTCAATGATACTTTTCAAGAAGCTTTCAAGAATTGGCTTACTTATCTTTACACAGAAACCAATCCTTATACAGGCATCCCATTAAAAGATGATCCTGCAGTTGGTCTAATACAAATGCTTAATGAAGATGGCGTGTTTTTTTGGACCATACAAGGTGTAGAGCCAAGCCTGTTAGATGAAATGGAAAGTCAGTTTCATGATTGGCTGGTTGAGAAGTACGGCGATATAGCCTCTGCTTATGCTGCTTGGGACAATCTTCCCCCCTTGGAAACCGATGCCCCTGCCAATGGTGAAATGGGAATCTATATTATTTTTGATGCCACTATTGTGCAAGCAGGAGGTAAGGATAAGCGTTTGAGCGATCAGATTGCTTTTTATATTGATACACAGCGCGGGTTTTATGAAGAAGTTTACAACCATCTTAAAGAGATAGGTTGTCAGCAATTGATCAATACCACCAATTGGAAAACGGCCAACTCGGCACGCTTGTTAGATGCCGAACGCTATACCAACGCAGTAGCCGATGTAATGGCAGTAAATCGTTATTACAGCGCCGATCATGTTGGCCCTAACAATGGATGGCGAATCGAAGGTGGAGATAGATATGTAGGCCAATCTGTACTTTTCCAGCCCAATAAACTGCCAGTGAATGTAAAGCAGGTGAGTGGAAAACCATTTGTAATGACCGAAAGCAGTTGGCCATTTCCACATAAATACATTGCCGAGTCGGTATTTTTAACAGCGGCTTATGCTTCGCTTACGGGTTTTGATTCGTACTATTGGTTTTCTCCAAGGCCGGGCGCAGATGGTTATTCTGATCGCATGGGCACCTTCCATACCTTTCAAGATTTTGAGGTAAATTTTGAGCCTCTGTATAAATTCAATAATGCGCATCCGCCACATCTTGGCCCTTTTCCTGCCAATGCCCTTTTATACCGAAAAGGCTATGTGCAAGAAGGCGAGATGGTAGTCAACGAAGTGAGAAGTTTGCAGAATATTTATGATAGGGATATTCCACTCATAACTGAAGAAAGCGGCTTTGATCCCAATAGAGATTCTTATGACAACCAAGGTAGCCTCACTGCAACAGAGGTAGCCCCTGTGGCTTACCTAGCAGGAAAAGTAAGGGTAACGTACAATGGTGAACCTAACAACAGTTCGGTTTCTACTGACCTAGATCAGCTGCTAAACTTTCAAGATAAAATCATCACAAGCTCTACAGGTGAATTGGTTTGGGATTATCAGAAAGGCATTTGTACCTTAAATGCACCTGCCGCACAAGGCGTTACAGGCTTTTTTGCAGAAGGGGGCGAAACCATTGCTTTAAATGATATAATACTCGACATAAAAAATGACTATGCCGCAGTCAGTGTAGTTTCTATGGATGAGCAACCACTCGCTACATCTGAAGAGATTTTGATTCAAGTGAATACCATTTATGAAACGTCGCAATATAGAGAGAAGGAAGTGACTTTTGAGTTGAATGATGAGATGGTGGAAGGTTACGAAGTAGAGCGCGTTGGGCAGTTACCTTGGCGGGCAGCCAATACTGTTATGACCTTGACCATCAATAACCCCAATATCAAGTCGGCACATTTACTTGATGAGAACGGCTATGAAGTAGAGCAGATTGGCGTAGAAGAAACCGCCGACGGGCTCAAGATTTACCTACCTACCAATGCCATGTATGTAATAGCCGATACGCAGCCCTCCACAGTTACCTCAATAGAAGAAATCTCTGATGATAAATTAGAGGTTTACCCCAACCCTGCCAATGGCATTATTTATCTAGACTTGAAAGATACTGAATACAGGTTTGATGAGATTACGATTACCGATATGCAAGGAAAGGAAATGTTCAACAAAAGAATGTTTGAGACAAATTCCTTAAGGGTTACTCCTAGATTACAGTCAGGCATTTATATGCTAAGAATAAAAAGGAATGGAGAATTATTGGGTGTAAAGAAACTGGTAGTGAGAGATTAAAGCAACCTAATTATTGTTGAAAAACAGGATAGTAACCTGTACTGTCCTGTGCTGCCCTCTATCAAAATTATCAGTATTACCTATTGCTTTTAATACTAATTTTATGTAACAATGTAATAATAACTTGTTTCTCATTGTGGAAAAAACAACACTGAAATATTTTTTTTGACTTCTAGAGGTGGTAATGCCTTAATATGAAAATGAATCTATATGCAACTTAACTACCAAAATCAATCTTTAAACGAAAAGCTAAAAAGCAAGAATGAGGATTCCGCGCATTTCGATGCAATGTCGGATAGAGAGATATGGACGCTGTTTTGTAAGGGTGATGAAGACGCTTTTATTTATGTGTATAATAAATACTTTTCCCTGCTGTTTGGTTTCGGTTGTCAGTTCACAAAAGACAAAGAACTTGTAAAAGACTGCATACAAGAAATGTTTATATACATGCGCCAAAAACGCAGGAAAAACACCCAAATAGACGCTATTAAATTTTATCTATTTGTTTCATTGAGAAACCGCATCACCAAATATCTCAAAAAGAACAAGCCCTTTAGTTTTATTAGAGGCCTGCAATTGCCCGAGTATGCCTTCGGCTTTGAAACAGCCCATGAAATTCAGATCATTAACAGGCAATTGGATGAAGAGCAATCGAAAAAATTGTTGAATGCCCTTAATAAGTTGACGGTGAAGCAACGAGAAGCGGTCACCTATTTTTTTTACGATGGTTTGAGCTATGAACAAGTGGCTGTACTCATGAATTTAAAAGCTGCCAAATATGCTAGAAAACTCATCTATCGCTCATTAAATTCTTTAAGAGAACATTTTTGATATTATTAGACCTAAATTATTGAGGTTAGCTTAATACCTAAGCATACTACTACTGCTCATAGTTGTCGCTAATTTTTTTTTAATCTGTAACAGGTATGATAGATAAAAATACAAGACTTATATTAGTTATCTTATCACTTTTTTCTTTTGCCTGTGAAACAGACAACGCACCTCATCAAGAAAGTGAAATTTGGTTTGAATATCCTGGTAAATATTGGAATAGCCAAGCCTTACACCTAGGCAATGGGTTCTTTGGTGCATCTTTTTTGGGAGGAGTAGAAGAAGAGACTATTTCGATTACGGATGCAAGTATGTGGACTGGAGAACCAGCCCGTGGTAATTGGGAAGCTGCAGGTGTAAATCCTAAAGCAAAGGAAAGCCTCCCGAAAATAAAAAAAGCGGTGATAGAAGGTAATATTGGTCTGGCCGATAGTTTAACTGCCAATGATTTTTTAGGAGAAATGGAGCTTTTCGGACATTTCA
>CAKZMZ010000391.1 GCA_937129345.1 uncultured Thalassovita sp.
GCCAAATTCAGCCATGCGTAAAGTGGCTAGGGTTAGATTGACCAACGGAAAAGAGGTGAACGCCTATATTCCTGGTGAAGGACACAACTTACAAGAGCACTCTATTGTGTTGATAAGAGGAGGAAGGGTAAAAGACTTACCAGGTGTAAGATACCATATAGTGAGAGGTGCTTTAGATACAGCCGGTGTAAACGGAAGGACTCAGAGAAGGTCTAAGTACGGAGCCAAAAAGCCGAAAGACGCTAAAAAGTAATTAGATAATAATAATATTGAGAAATCATGAGAAAGGGTAATCCCGCTAAAAGATACGTATTGCCTGATCCAAAGTTCCAAGATACTTTGGTGACCAAATTTGTGAACAGCCTAATGCTAGACGGCAAAAAAAGTACTGCTTATGGCATCTTTTATGACGCACTTGAGTTAGTAGAGCAGAGGCTTGGAAAAGATGACGAATCTGTAAATGGATTGGAAATTTGGAAAAAGGCTTTGAATAATGTAACACCTGGAGTAGAAGTGAAGAGTAGAAGAGTTGGCGGTGCTACATTTCAGGTACCTACAGAAGTAAGGCCTGAAAGAAAACTTTCACTAGGTATAAAGTGGATGATTACATTTGCCAGAAAAAGAAACGAGAAAACAATGAAAGAAAGATTGGCAGGTGAAATTATCGCAGCTTCTAAAGGTGAGGGTGCAGCAGTTAAGAAAAAAGACGACACCCACAGAATGGCAGAAGCTAATAAGGCATTTTCTCATTTTAGATTTTAATAAAAGTGGCAAAAGATTTAAAATTCCAGCGAAATATTGGCATCATGGCGCACATCGATGCCGGAAAAACAACTACTACGGAGCGTATCCTTTTTTACACCGGTCTTTCTCATAAGATAGGTGAGGTGCACGATGGTGCCGCTACCATGGACTGGATGGAACAAGAGCAGGAAAGAGGTATTACCATTACTTCTGCTGCAACTACTACATTTTGGAAGTATCCAACTGTTCAAGGGCAGCCTACACCTGATACAAAAGAATACAGGGTAAACATTATTGATACTCCCGGTCACGTTGACTTTACCGTTGAGGTAGAGCGCTCACTTAGGGTATTGGATGGCGCTGTAGCATTGTTTTGTGCAGTTTCTGGTGTTGAACCACAATCAGAAACAGTTTGGCGCCAAGCAGATAAATATAAAGTACCTAGAATCTGTTTTGTAAACAAAATGGATAGAGCAGGTGCTGACTTCTTCAAATCTGTAAATGAAATTAAAGAAAAACTAGGTGCTAATCCAGTTCCCCTTCAGATACCTATAGGTGCTGAAGATAAGTTTAAAGGCGTGGTTGATTTGATTTCGAACAGAGCGATAGTTTGGAATGAGGAGGACTTGGGTATGACCTATGAGTATATCGATATTCCAGAAGATATTGCAGATACAGTGGAAGAGTGGAGACAGAAATTGATTGAGTCGGTTGCAGAATATGATGAAGAGTTATTAGAGAAATTCTTCGATGATGCAGACTCAATTACAGAAGATGAGATTAAGGCTGCCATTAGAGCTGCGGTAATCGATATGTCGTTCTCTCCGGTGCTTTGTGGGTCAGCTTTTAAAAACAAAGGCGTGCAAGCGCTATTAGATGCTGTTATCTCTTTCTTACCTTCTCCTCTTGACTTACCTCCAGTAACTGGTACTAACCCAGATACAGAGCAAGAAGAAACTAGAAAAGCTGAAGCAAGCGAGCCTTTTTCTGCACTTGCCTTTAAAATCGCAACCGATCCTTATGTAGGTCGCTTGTGCTTTATGAGGGCTTATTCTGGTGAATTGCCTGCAGGTTCCTATGTTTATAATATGCGTACAGGAAAAAAAGAGCGTATCTCAAGATTACTTCAGATGCACTCAAACAAGCAAAATGCAATAGACAAAGTAGAAGCAGGTGATATTTGTGCAGGTGTAGGTTTTAAGGATATAAAAACTGGAGATACACTTGTTGAGGTCGGAAAACCTATTGTATTAGAAGAGATGGTTTTTCCTGAGCCTGTAATTGGCTACGCTATTGAGCCTAAGAAACAAGCAGATGTTGATAAATTGTCTAATGCCATCACTAAGCTTGTAGAAGAAGATCCTACGCTCACAGTAAAGACCGATCAAGAAACTGGTCAAACAGTGCTGAGAGGTATGGGAGAACTTCACTTAGAGATCATCATTGATAGATTAAGACGTGAGTTTAAAGTAGAAATTAACCAAGGTGCACCTCAAGTTGCTTATAAAGAAACTATTAATGGCTCTGTTGAGCACAGAGAAATCTTTAAAAAGCAAACAGGTGGTAAAGGTAAATTCGCCGATATACAATTTGAATTGGCTCCTGCAGAACCAGATGAAGAAGGTAATGTAAAGCCCGGATTACAATTTGTTGATGAAATCAAAGGTGGGGCAATACCTAGGGAATTTATACCAGCTGTGCAAAAAGGATTTGAAGAATCTATGAAAAACGGTGTTTTAGCTGGGTTTCCTATCGAGGCCATGAAAGTACGTCTCTTCTTTGGTTCTTTCCACGATGTTGACTCTGATAGTCTTTCATTTGAAATGGCCGCAAAAATTGGTTTCAAATCAGCTGCAAAGCAATGTAAGCCAGTTTTACTTGAGCCTGTAATGGCGGTAGAAGTGGTTTCACCTGATGAGTATACAGGTAGTGTAATCGGAGACTTGAACAAAAGGAGAGGTTTACCAAAAGGTCAAGAAGTGAAAGGTAGTGCTGTGGTAATTAAAGCAGATGTACCTCTTTCCGAACTTTTCGGATATGTGACCGATTTAAGGACCATTACTTCAGGTAGAGCTTCTGCTTCTTTAACATTCTCACATTATGCTGAGGTACCTAAGAATATAGCAGAACAAGTTATTACAGATACAAACGGATAATTTATCTCAAGGGGGAAAACGTTCCCCCTCTTTCTAATATATTTATCAGTATTGGCAGACGGCTAATAATACAACTATGAATCAGAAAATAAGAATCAAACTTAAATCATACGATCACAATCTGGTTGACAAATCATCAGAAAAGATTGTTAGAGCTGTAAAAGCAACGGGTGCTGTAGTAAGCGGTCCAATTCCTTTGCCTACAGTTAAGGAAAAATTTACAGTGCTTAGGTCACCACACGTAAATAAAAAGTCTAGAGAGCAATTTCAGCTTTGTACTTATAAGCGTTTGGTTGATATTTATTCTTCCTCTGCCAAAACAGTGGATGCTCTTATGAAATTAGAGTTGCCCAGTGGTGTAGATGTGGAAATTAAAGTATGATTAGAAAAGGCTATAAAAGAGAAAGCTCTCCAAATGGAGAGCTTTTTTTATATGATTTCCTTAATATCTCCTATAATTTTTTTTGCGAGGTTTTCTGCTTTTGCATCTGAGTCAGACTCGGCATAAATCCTTATAATAGGTTCTGTATTAGATTTTCTTAGCTGTACCCATTCTTTGTCAAAATTGATTTTTACACCATCAAGCAAGCTAATATCTTGCTTACTGTACCTCTCAGAAATTTCTTTCAAGATCTTATCCACATCTATCTGAGGATACAACTCAATTTTATTTTTTGAGATTGTGTAATTTGGATAACTCCTTTTAAGCATTTTTGCAGAGCCTTCATATTTTGCTAAGTGAGTTAGAAAGAGAGCAATACCTACCAAAGCATCTCTACCGTAGTGCAATTCGGGATAGATGACGCCACCATTTCCCTCCCCCCCAATTACAGCATTTACTTCTTTCATTTTTTCTACTACGTTAACTTCGCCAACAGCAGCCTCATAATGCTCACACCCATGCAGCATGCTCACATCCTTTAAAGCCCTTGTAGATGAAAGATTGGATACTGTATTGCCTTTTTTGTGTTTTAAAACATAATCTGCAACGGCTACTAAAGTGTATTCTTCGCCAAAAGGGGTGCCGTCTTCACAAATAAACATGAGCCGATCAACGTCGGGGTCTACCACAATTCCTAAATGATGATTGCCGCTTTCAAGTGCGCTGCAAATCTCTGTGATGTTTTCTGGTAGCGGTTCAGGATTATGAGGGAATTTACCACTTGGTTCGCAATACAGCTCTTTTATTTGGTGTACACCCAGTGCATTGAGTAGCTTGGGTAATGCAATTCCCCCAGTTGAGTTTACACAATCTATGGCTATGCTATAATTTTTGGCTTTTATGGCCTCAACATCCACCAATTTTAATTGGCATATTTTCTCAATATGCTTGTCAATGTAGGTATCGTTTTCTGTAATCTTGCCGAGATCTTTGATATTGGAGTACGCTATTTCGTCTTTTTCCGCTACTTCAAGTATAAATTTGCCATCAGCAGCAGAAATAAATTCTCCTCTTTCATTCAATAACTTAAGAGCATTCCACTGTCCGGGGTTGTGGCTTGCAGTAATGATTATGCCACCATCGGCTTTTTCTTCCATAACGGCCATTTCTACAGTAGGTGTAGTAGATAGGTCCAAATTGACTACATCGCAGCCCATACCAACCAAAGATGCGCAAACAAGGTCGCTTACCATTTTACCCGAAACTCGTGCATCTCTCCCAACTACAACTTTCGGTTTTTTATTTTTTGTTTTTAACCAATACGCATAGGCTGAGGTAAATTTTACAACATCTTGTGGTGTCAAATTATCATTGGTATTGCCTCCTATAGTTCCCCTTATCCCTGAGATAGATTTGATGAGTGTCACAATGTTTAAATTTAGTTGAAAAAATTGCTGTGATAATACAAAAATCGCTTTTTATTAGCAGCCTTAAAAGTACCAATTAAAAACAATTTGAGGACTGAATTCTATGAATAATTTGTTGGTAATTCACTCAATAAAGTACATAAATAATTCAGTTTAGAGGATATTCAAAAGCGCCCTCTTGACTTGCAAAATAAACTGTTTTTCGTGATTGTCCTTGCTCGTTTCTGTGGCCATAGATTCGACTACTTCCATCAAAAATTGCGAGTTGTACATTAATGTCTGCCAAGTCTTTATTCTGATAAATATTACGGTTTCTTATGATGCAAACATCTACTTGAGGTAAACTGTTAAAATTCGTTTCTTTATCAAGTACAGCAATGCTTTTACCATTGATGGCCAATAGCAAGTTTTTGGATTTTTTATCGAAACCAAAAGGTAATTTGAATGTATCTTGGTCGAAGGAAATCAACTCATAATTACTAAAGCCCTGTGACAAAAGGTGGTTTTCTACATGGAAAGCGATTTTTTTTGTATCGTTGGCAAGTGCTCTATCCACCATTAAATAGGCTTTTTGGCGATGGATGATTCCTATACAAGTATGCTTTTTAATGGCGTAAATAGTTAAAGACTCTTGATAATGATTCTGGGTTTTTTGATATAAATTGAAACCACTGAATAAAACAACAATCGAAAGAGCGACTTTGAAGTATTGCAGTTTTCTAGACAGCAGAAAAAGAATAAAACTGATTATCAAACTGTAAAGTAATAAAACTTCAATTCCTAAAAAGTGAATGGGGTCGGTTCTAGAAAATGGCAACTGATTTACCCAAAAAATAGCGAGGTTCATTAAATAGATGGTGCTGTTCATAAGCATTCCCCAGACAACAGCTAGTATTGTCGGAAACGGCCATAAGATAATGGGGCCAATAATACCGCAGAGAACCACCACTGTGGCGCCCATAATTACCACTGGATTGGCCAACAGAAAATAAACAGGAAATTGGTTAAAATAGTAAAGGCTTATTGGGAAAGTTGCAATTTGGGCAGCAATGGATACCACACTAATCGCCCATAACTTATCTAAAACTTTATTATTGATTTTGAGCAAATCGTAGATTTTAGGATATAAGAATACAATGCCTAAAACCGCAATGTATGAAAGCTGAAAACCTACTTGAAAAATAAGGTTAGGGTTATAAATTAACATACAAAGCGCTGAGGCCGCTAGGGTATTGTAAATATTGGACTTTCTATCTAAAAACTGGGCAAAGGATACAAAGGTAAACATGGTACAAGCACGTACCACAGACGGCGAAAAGCCTGTGACAGCCGCATACATCCACAAGATCAATACAGAAATAATGATGTAAATCCATTTGATGTATCTTTTGTTTTTGAATCCAAGAAAGATATAGCCTATCAAACTAGATAAAATACCTACATGTAAGCCTGAAACGGCAAGCACGTGCATAGCACCGGCACCTGAGTAAGCATCCCGTATTTCATGGTCAAGATTGTCTTTTATGCCAAGAACCAAAGCCAACGCAATACCCTGTTCTGCTTTTCCCGGTATATAGCTTGTAAAGAAGTCGGCAAAATGCGCACGGAGTTTATAAGAGAGTGAAAGTAAATTGTTTTCTGCCTCCCCAATTTTCCGTATGGCATTTTTTGGCAAATAATGTTGAAGAAATATCCCTTGGCGGTTCATGTATTCTCCATAATTAAACTCGGCAGGATTGAGTGGTTTGGGGTAAGGATTCGGTTTGCCGTTGATGAGCAAAATATCATTTAGCTGAGGTAAACTGTCTTTAAAAGGCAGATATGCACTGATTGCCCCTTTTGAATTTAGCCAAGCATTCGATGTTTTTATTCGACTTACCGCTAATTCAACCTGAAAACCATTGGCCTTTTCTTGCGGAGGGGCAACTACTTTAGCAGTATACGCGGTAAATGACTTTTGTTTAAATTGCTGAAAAAGCTTTTCGTGTTGTTCCTTTTGGATAGCACTGTTGCATAGGGCAAGAACGAACACCAGCAAAAAACCAGTTATAGAAAACAGGTTTGTAAACTTTCTTTTAAAAGCTTTTGGTGTGAAAAATAATGCGGCAATATAGGAGGCGACTAAAAAAGCCAACAAGATGCTAGCAGGCAATAAGTACTCAAAATTACTTGTATTCTGAAAGGTAATTATGCCAGCTATATAAAAAAATACATACCTCACATATGCTAGCGAACTCCATTTAATCTGCATAGCCAATTTTAAGGATTATCTACTCGGAAAATCAATAAACGGCAACTAGCTAAATTGATTATGCAACTTCTCTAAGTCCTAAATAAATTCTAGAAGCATCTTTACAAATGGCTCGGGTTGCTCGGCATGGACCCAATGTCCAGCATTTCTTATGGTTTTTACTTGAGCCCTTGTAAAAAGTGCCTTAATGTTTTCTTGGTCTTCGTCCAAAACGTAATTAGAAGCCTCTCCTCTAATAAATAAAGTTGGCTTGTTAAAAGATTCATCAGTTTGCATTTCTTCACCTACATTGGCAATTTTTTCGGTAATTACTGGTAGGTTAATGCGCCAATCAAAACTGCCTTCTTCATTTCTATAAAGATTTTTGAGAAGAAACTGTCTTATGCCCAATTCAGAAATGTAATTGGAGAGGGCAACGTCCGCATCTTTTCTACTTCTTACCTGATTGAGTTTTACAGAATTAAGCCCCTCCAAAATAGTTTCGTGATGCAGTGGATAGGCTTTTGGTGCGATGTCTACCACAATGAGTTTTCTCAATAATTCTGGATATTTTAAGGCAAAGGTCATGGCTGTTTTACCACCCATAGAGTGCCCCAATACTACAGGATCTTTAATGTCATTTTCCTCAATAAAGGTTTTGAGGTCTTCTGCCATGGCTGCGTAGGTAAATTCTTCACTTTTTGGCGATTGCCCATGATTGCGCTGATCTACAGTATATACTTTGTAATATTCCCCAATCCTTTTGGCAACACTCGCCCAATTGTCTGAAGAACCGAATAAACCATGGAGTATGATCAATGGAAGGCCTTGCCCAGTTTCCCTGTAAAAGAGTTG
This sequence comes from uncultured Thalassovita sp., assembly GCA_937129345.1. Classification (GTDB taxonomy): domain Bacteria; phylum Bacteroidota; class Bacteroidia; order Cytophagales; family Flammeovirgaceae; genus Chondrinema. The sequence goes on from CAKZMZ010000391.1 coordinate 7,795, forward strand.
CATAATAGCTAGCTTGTGAGATAGTGAAAATTTATATAATTGGATTTAACTTTATTAACAAATATAAGCACTCCCTGTTTACAGCCCATATTTTCATGGCAGCCTTTTTAAAATAGCCTGCTTATGACGTATATTTAACTGATTTTGGTCTCAGCACCAACATCAAAGAAAATGATAATATAATAAAAGCTATGCAAATAAACGGAGATGCAAGAAAGGCTCAGACATACGATGCCATAGTAATAGGTTCAGGAATTAGCGGAGGTTGGGCTGCCAAAGAGCTTTGCGACAAGGGTTTAAAAACCTTAGTATTAGAAAGGGGAAAAGCAGTTAAGCACCTCAAAGACTATCCAACAGCGACCAAAGCCCCTTGGGAGTTCCCTTACCGAGAACAGTTGTCTGCAGATATAAAATCTAAAAACCCGATTGTAGATAGGTGTTATGCCTTTGACGATACCACTGAACATTTTTTTGTAAAAGACGAGGAACATCCCTATATACAAGAAAAACCTTTCGATTGGATAAGGGGCTACCAAGAAGGAGGAAAGTCTTTGCTTTGGGCCAGAAATGTGCAGCGTTGGAGTAAGTATGAATTTGAAGCGCCTGCTAGAGATGGCTTTGCGGTAGATTGGCCCATAAGTTACGAAGATTTGGCACCTTGGTACAGCCATGTAGAAATTTTTGCAGGAATCAGTGGTAACCGAGACGGTATTGAGCATTTACCCGATAGCGAGGTATTGCCGCCTTTTGAGTTGAACTGTGTGGAAAAACACATCCAACAGAAAATGGCAGAGAAATACAATGGCGATAGACCTGTGATCATCGGCAGATGTGCACATTTAACAGAACCGCAAGAAATCCATTTGAAACAAGGGAGGGGCAAGTGCATGGCGCGGCATCTATGTCACCGTGGCTGTCCTTTTGGGGCCTACTTTTCTTCTAATTCTTCAACTTTGCCTTGGGCGGCCAAAACGGGCAACCTTACCATGCAGACCAATGCTGTGGTACATTCTATCATTTACGATGAAGCAAAAGGAAAGGCAGTTGGAGTAGTGGTTATCGATAGTGAAACCAAAGAAAGTAAGGAATACTACGCCAATATCATTTTTGTAAATGCAGCTTGCCTAAATACCAATCTCATTTTGATGAACTCAAAGTCGAACCGCTTCCCTAATGGCTTGGGTAATGATAGCGGCACTTTGGGTAAGTATGTAGGTTTTCACAATTACAGGGGTAATATCTTGGCAGATATGGATGGTTTTGAAGATGGTTACTATTCGGGTAGGAGACCGACCTCGGCCTTTATGCCTTCTTTCAGAAATGTTTACGAGCAAGATGCGGAGTTTTTGAGGGGCTACATGGTGGCTTTTAGTGCTTCTAGAAAAGGATGGGGCAGGGCAGCAGGAGAAATGGGCTTTGGTGAAAGCATGAAAAAGAAAATGACGACACCGGGAGCTTGGCAAGTGTTTATGATGATGCAGGGCGAGACCGTACCTAAAGAAGAAAACCACGTGCGTTTGAGCGATACAGAAACCGACCAATGGGGCATTCCTAAGCTAATTACTTCGGTGGGTTATGATGAAAACGACGAAAAAATACTGGCCGACTTTTTAGAACAAGGAACGGCCATGTTAGAAGCAGCTGGTTGCACCAATATCAGAAGTTGGGATACTGGGCAGGCGCCCGGCCTTGATATACATGAAATGGGCGGTGTAAGAATGGGTAAGGATTCTAAAACATCTATGCTCAATAAGTGGAACCAATTGCACCATTGTAAAAATGTATTTGTAACCGATGGCGCGGCTATGACATCTTACGGTAACCAAAATCCATCGCTTACTTTTATGGCCATTACCGCCCGTGCAGCTGATTATGCCGCTGAGCAAATGAAGAAAGGGGAGTTGTAGTGTTTTGAAGAATCTCTAATCGCACTCATTTAAAATGAGGGTGAAAAGAGAAGAGCATTTGTAATGCGCTGATTGCATAACGCCAATTCCAATTATTTTTGAATTCTTTTCATTACAAATGCGGTTCTCGTCATATCCAAATTATTAATTCAGAAGGTTGTGATAAACAGATAACCAAATCCACAAATAAACTAACTATCAATCATAAGCTTTTTGTACAAGCCCTAATTCATGGAATTTTTCAATAAGGAAATCTGCGTAATTGAGAAAACCTAAGTCGGTAAAGTGTACGCCATCTACAGTACCTTCAAGGTCAGTGCCGAAAGCATTATCACTTTCTATGTAGTAGATATTTTGTAAGCCATTGTCTAGCATTTTTTGGTATTCTTTCTTGAGTGCCGCATTTTTTCTTTTTATCAGACCATTCAATTCTTGGTCTAAAAAGGAATGGGTATAAATGAAGTTTTCCACAAAAACGATGGGGGTTGATGCATGCTTTTCCCTTATAGTTTTTGCTAAGGGAAAGGTGTTTTTGCTTACCTCTTCGGGTTTCATGTTGGGTAGGCACTCAATTACATAAAAAAGAGGATCAAAGCCTGCGATTAACTCTACTATGGGTGCTTCCATTTTTCCATTACCGCTAAAACCAAGATTGATGCAATCTAGCTTTAATTTTCTTGAGATGATGTTGGTGTGTGCCATGCCGGGTCTTGAGGCGCAGCCACCTTGGGTAATGCTTGTGCCGTAAAATACAATACTTTTTCGATCAGTTGCTCCAGGTTTTTGGATGATGCTGTTAGAATCAATACCTACTTCTAAAGCTTCTATTCCATCGTAAAGCGGCAAATACATCTTGTATTCCCGCATTGTTTGTGGCATGTTGCTAATAATTACGGCATTGTTTTCTTTACCTGTCGGTCTGGCAGTGTTTAGGTATTGCCATTTTCCATCATTTTTAAAATACAAATCGATGCCTTTAATGCCGGTGGCTGCCATGTGGTTCATGCTTCGGTCAAACAACACTGTCCATTTTACACCGATGCTGCTTGAGTTGCTCATAAAGCGTATGGACAAGCCCGCCGAACATTTGGACAAATCCCAAACGGGTTCTCTCACTAGCGATTGATAAGATTTGGGCAACCTATCGTAAGCGCTTTCTTTTAGAGAGTCTGCAATTGCTGTCCCTTCCACCAAAAAATAATCCGCTCCATAAAAAGACAATTCTTGGGAGAAAGAAGAGAATATTGTGAGGATAAAAAAAAAGGAAATTAAATACTTGAGCATAAAGATAGATAGTGAAAATCAGGTCTTAAAATTGGATTACTTAATTCAATTAGAATTGCCAATGGACTTTTAATCTTTGTAATGAAGCTTGAAGATGTTTTATATATACCTTTCTCAACAATAATGAATTAATTGCATCATAGTTTTTTTGCAAATAACTTGTAACTGATATCACTTTTTCTTCTGTAGATATTGAACAATAACTTAGGTTATTTACCCAAATCCAATCTAAAGACAAATTACGTTCATCTTCCTTAATTTCGTAAATCAATATTATAAGTTTACTTAATTCATCTCTTGTAAATTTAGTGTTTACTATAAAGCGTGCATCATTATCTACATGGTTAGAATAATAATATCCAACATTGTATAGGTCTTGTTCTTTTTTTCCCAACTTGAAAATATGATGATCTGCAGTTGTGTAATTATTTGAACAGCTTGAAAGCTGAATTCTGATTTCTTTAGAATCTAAGACTTCATCGATAGTTAAAAGAGTACTGTCAGTATTAAAGAATCCTATCATAAAAAGTATAGCAGAAAACATATATCTGGTAGTTGTTTTACTCTTATAGAAAAATAAAAAATTCTATTTATATGCACAGATAGTTTATGAGCAATTAAATAAATTATTTACTACCGTACACTTTTTTATACAACACTTTTCTTGTGATTTTCAATAATTATTTAGCATCTGATTATCAATTGATTACATGACTTTTTTATCGATTGCTTCTGGCTGTTCATTTCTTTTGTCTTGATACAAAAGAAACGAACCAAAGAAAAAATCAAGAAAATCAGATCCTGCTTACACACTCACCCACGCACCCCCGGCTGATTTTCGAGCCTGCGCTCACTTAATAAATAGCAAGTACTTTTTAATATTTTTTGTGTATGGCAGTGAAATAAATTAATAAAAAAACAGGCAACCTGTTTAGATTGCCTGTTTTTTCAAGAGATTTAATCAGAGGTTTAATTAGTTGATGCTTGTAAGGTTTCATCAACTCTACCGCAATTGAGCATAATATCCCCGAAATAAGGATTCATGATTTTTTCTTCTGTACTGAGCCAATATGCACCCTCATTGTTAAAAGCCATGGGGCAATATTGTTTGTAGATCACTCCCTCAGCGCCTTCAGCTTTTAGCGATTCGTACATTTGTTGAGAAATGGTATTGAACAAACTGCGCTGTTCTTTTACATCTGAACTAGCCGCAATGCCTTCTGCGGCAGTTTTTACTTCTCCCTCGCTCATTTCGGCCAATTTGCTAGCGGCTTTCTGTGCCAATTCTGCATTGGTAGCAACCAAGGCATCTTTGAGTACCATGTATGCGGCCAAGGTATTGTCTGCATTGGCATAAGCTGTCTCAAAGTTGGCTACAGCAGCTTGGGCTTCCAAGGTCTTTTCAGATACTTCTTCTTTTTCGGTAGCGTGATCGCCTCCCTGATGCTTGGCTTCCTTCTCGTTGTTTTGTGCACCACAAGCGCTCAAAATAACTGATCCTATCAATGCCAAAGCGGCAATTTTAATATTACAAAAATATTTTTTTTTCATCTGCGGTAAAGTTTTGTTTTACAAATTACAAGGATTGAAAAATTGTGTGTATCACAATAGTGATAGATAAACCTGTAAAGAACCAATAAGCATATTGCTTTAGTTTCTTTTTAGGTTGTTCTTTTTTATCGCAATCGCACTGTTCACAACAAGATTTCATGCTTTTTGATTGGTTTATTTGCTTTACAAAAGTAAGTGAGCTTTTACTTTAAGTGAAATTACAGACAGAAAATTCTTTACAAAGTATATTTTATATTAACATTAATTGCTCTTTAAAAGCAGCTTTAAGGCAAGTCTCATTCTTGTTGCCTAAAAAAGTTATATAGATAAGAGAGACCCACCACAAAAAGCCCCGAAATGATGCCTATAATGACATTAATCACTTGATCTGCAGAAAGGGCAAATCTTATTAAAATAGTGCTAAAAGTAAAGGATGAATAGCGGAACAGGTATACATATTTGTCTGAAAACCTGATTGAATACAACAGAATCAATACATCAGAAAAAATCAAGAAAAGATAAAAAGTATTAAAAGAACTATGGAAATGATGGCTTTGAATAAGGTCTAAGAAATCTATGATACCGATAACAACAAAAACAACTAGTAAAAACGAAGCAATCACCTTTTTAAAATTGATGAATTTTCTCTGTTCGTCTTCAGTATTTGTAATGCGTTCGTGTTTCTGTATTCGGTAGTACACGCCAATTATGGCAAAAATGATGAGTGCTCCAAAGGCATCCACAAACATGTAGTAAAACTCTGGGTCATTAAAGTACTTCCAAGTGATGGGTGGTGTTACTTCACCAAATTCTTTAAAGGCAGATCTTAGTAAAATGATAGACAGGATTTCAAATTGCTTTCCTACAGATGAAGAAACGGATTTAGGTAACACAAATACAAGCCCAAGTACCTCAAATATCAGTAAAACTGTAAATGCAGCTTCTATAGAAAGAAATAAAGTATGCTTTTCTAGACCGAAAATGGGAAATTGCGAGAGAATTGAAATAACAAGCCCTACGAAAAAGCTTACAATCAATGTTATGCTTATCAGGGTGGTAGTTTTCTCCTTGTCCCAAAGCGCTTTTGCCTTATCGAACGAATTGATAATCAGGGGAGTAAGCATTTTTTTGTTTCGGTATCAAATTAAAAAATAGAACAAGCTAACTTCAGCTTTTTATTGGGATTATTGGGTGTAACCTTTACAGTTAGAAGCTTTTGTTTAACGTTGAATTATAAAATATTAAACAAAACTTTTATTTCTTCCTTATTAAAGTATAGATAACATAAACTTTTTCACTTAATCAAATGACTATGAAAACCTTATACTTTTTAAACAACAGGTTGATTCAACTACTTCTAGTCATTGCACTTGCATTTTTTATAACGGGCTGTGATGACGACGATGATGATAATATAACTCCGGGACCGGTGCTGACCGGAAACGAGGTGAGGTACCCACTTTCCGCAATTGGCGGATCAGGAATAGAGGGCACGGTTACCTTTAGTGAAACAGATAACAATTCGACCTTAGTGGTAATTAATTTAACCGGTACTCCTGATGGTGGTACGCATCCAGCGCATATTCATTTTAATACTGCAGTAGAGGGAGGTAGTATAGCTGTTTCATTAAATCCAGTAGATGGCAGTACGGGATCTAGTACAACAGAATTTACTGCGCAAGATGATGGTACACCTGTAGATTTTAGCCAACTTGTAGATTTTGATGGTCACGTAAATGTGCATTTGAGTGAGTCTGATTTGTCTACTATAGTAGCTCAAGGCGATATTGGGCAAAACGCTTTGACCGATGAATCTAAGACTTATTCTTTAGATGAGCGCGCGGTTGAAGGCATCAGTGGTACAGCTACTTTTGTTAGAAGAGCGAACGATGAAACTTTGGTGACAATACAATTACAAAATACGCCAGATGGAGGCACACATCCCGCCCATATTCACGATAATTCAGCGGTAGAAGGCGGAGGCATTGCCATTTCACTGACTCCTGTAGATGGAACTACCGGAATCAGTCAAACCAATATAACAGAAAAGGACGATGGTACGGCCATTACTTATAGCGAATTATTAAACTATGATGGTTACATCAACGTGCACTTAAGCGAAGATGATTTGGCCACTATTGTAGCGCAAGGCGATGTTGGAGGAAATGAATTAACAGGCGAAAGCACAAGCTATGATTTAAATGAGCGTGCAGTGCCAGGCATTAGCGGTACAGCCACTTTTGAAGAGAGAGTTAATGGCAATACATTAGTTTCCATTGCCCTAGAAAACACACCTGCAGATGGTGTGCATCCTGCCCATATCCACTTTAATACAGCAGCAGAAGGCGGTGGCATCGCTGTTTCATTGACTTCTGTAGACGGCAACACAGGCATGAGCATGACCAATGTAGAATCACTAGATGACGGCAATAACATTACTTACTCAGAGCTTTTAGATTATGATGGTTATATTAATGTACACCTTAGTGCAGATGATTTGGGAACGATTGTAGCCCAAGGCGATATAGGACAAAATGCTTTGACCGGCGAAAGTGAAACTTATGATTTGAATGAACGTGCAGTACCCGGTATTAGTGGTACAGCTACTTTTGCAGAAAGGATAAATGGCAATACTTTAGTTACCATTATGCTTGATAACACACCTGCCGATGGCGTGCATCCTGCACACATACATTTTAATACAGCTGCTGAAGGTGGAGGCATCGCCATTTCTTTAACCTCAGTAGATGGTAATACAGGAATGAGCATGAGCAGCATAGAGGAGTTAGATGATGAAACACCGATTACTTACGCCGAACTGTTAGACTATGACGGTTACATCAATGTACATTTAAGTGCAGATGACTTAGGCACCATAGTAGCCCAAGGCGATATAGGACAAAACGCATTGACCGGCGAAAGTGAGACCTACGACTTGAATGAGCGCGCAGTGCCCGGCATTAGCGGTACGGCCACATTTGCAGAAAGGAAGAATGGCAATACCCTAGTCTCCATAGCACTTCAAAACACGCCTGCCGATGGCGTACATCCAGCGCATATACATTTTAATACAGCTGCAGAAGGCGGTGGCATCGCCATTTCTTTAACCTCTGTAGATGGCAACACAGGTATGAGCATGACCAATGTAGAGGCTTTGGATGATGCAACACCGATTACCTACACAGAATTGATTGACTACAACGGTTACATCAATGTACATTTAAGTGCTGAGGATTTGGGAACGATTGTAGCCCAAGGCGATATCGGTCAAAATGCTTTAACAGGAGAAAGTATCAGCTATACACTTGCTGAAAAAGATGTAGCAGGTATTAGCGGTACGGCCACTTTTGAAGAGAGAAAAAATGGCAACACACTCATTACACTTATGCTACAAAACACCCCGGCTGATGGTGTACACCCTGCTCACATACACACCAATTCTGCAGAAGAAGGTGGCGGAATAGTCGTTACGTTAACCTCAGTAGATGGCAATACAGGCATGAGTATGACAAGTGTTTCTCAATACGATGATGAAACACCAGTAACCTATGCCGATTTGCTCGACTATGACGGGCACATTAATGTGCATTTAAGTGCAGATGATTTAGCGACCATAGTAGCACAAGGCGATATTGGCGCAAATGTGCAGTAAGATACATCAGAAAAGACTGTATACAGTCTAGGTCAAAAGTCGATGTTCATATAATATTTGATGAGTTTTATTATATGTATTTTTTAAGTGAGAAAAGCGCCCCAACTATGGGGCGTTTTTTTATTGATATCAGATAAACTTCTTAGAATTTATGTATAGCATAGAATGCTGCAATATAGAATAAAGGGAGTTTTATCTGGCATTTCCCACCTCAAAAACTAAAAATGTTTATTTTTTCATAAAAGCCTATTTCTGGGTATAAAAGTCAATTTTCACTTTGTTTCAAAAGCCAATACCAACCCTTGCAGGGCACATACTTTCCAAGCGGCTTTTTCCATCGGCAGCCGACGCTGTGATGAAAAACAGGGCGGCCTGGCCGTATGCAAAAAATCTAGCGGCCGCCGTGCGGGGAAATTTGAAACGGTGCGACCGTCGCTCGCTTCGCTCAAACACCAAATTTCCCAGTTTTCAAATAAATAACGAAAGTTAAAACTAGGGGTGGGAAATGTCGGTTTTATTATTGCGAGTCTGATTTTTTGGGCCATTTTTTAGATTTTGTAGTGCATTATTCATTTCTTGAGGATTGATAAAAACTGACAAAACCGATGTTGGTATGGCACGACATTCGGCTAGACCAAAATCTGCTTGACTACTGTATTTTTCTATTTCTTAAAAAGTTTTATTTCAAGTAGTTTCATATTGAGTCTGTTAAACTTATTAATGGTCCTAATAAAATGCTCAGATCAACAAATAAACTTAATTTTGCAAAATGAAATGGTTGCTGAAAATCCTAAAAATAATCGGGGTGCTTACCGCTGTGCTGTTGCTATTTCTAGTATTTAGCGTAGAACCTGTAGAAGACGCATCGGACGAATTTCTTTCTGCCTATGATAAATCTCTGAACAGCATAGCTGAATGGGATTTTGAGATTACAAAAGACACTGCCCAACCCTTTAAAATAGGTTGGGCCAAAGCGAGCATCATGCCTAAGCAAGTTAGCCCAATGGCAGGATACCGCTACAGAAGCGCCTTTCAATCTGTACACGATTCTCTGTTTTGCAGGGCTTTTGTATTGAAAAAAGGTGATATTAAGGCTGCTATGGTTACATTAGATATGTTGATTTTCCCTCCTGCTGTGGTGGCTGAGCTAAAAAACAAACTGCAAGAGACTACTTGGCAGTTAGATGAATTGTATCTCTCTGCTACCCATACGCACAACGGCACAGGAAACTGGGCAAAAGGAGCTTATGGTATTTTTGTTTCGGGAGGCTTTGATCAAGATTATGTGGCTTCTATTGCCGAAGCCATTGCAAAAGCAATTGAAAATGCAGAAAAAAGTGCGCAGATTGGACAAATGGGCATAGGCTCATGCGAAGCCCCCAACTTTGTAAGGAACCGACTCATACAAGAAGGTTTAGAAAACAGCCAACTAAAATGGATCAGGTTTGCAAAAGAAAGCGGGGCAGAGGCTGCCTTGATCAGTTTTACTGCGCATCCGACCACAATTAGTAGCAAGCATCATGTTATCAGCAACGATTATCCACACTTTTTAGAAAAGTACCTCCTGCAAAATAGCCATTTAGAAATGGCCGCTTTTTTTGCAGGTCCTATGGGTAGCCATGCGCCAGAAGGGCAAAAAGGGGGGGCAAGCGATTATTTTGCCTTACCTGCTAAAATTGGCGAGGGCTTGGCTAAAAAAGTTTTGCAAGATTGGAATAAAGCTGATTTTTTTAGCCCTACATCCCTTTCTGTTGATCAAGTGCCGATTTACCTTGAAGACTTACACATTAGATTTTTACCTAAATGGAGAACAAGAGCATGGCTTTTTAAAGCGCTCACTGAGCAGCAAGATTTATATATAGACGTCTTGCAAATCGATTCGCTTACTTTCCTTTCCACACCTTGTGATTTTTCTGGTGAATTGGCCATAGATATCAATCAATCTTTGTCCGCTCAAAGAAAATTGATGATCCATAATTTTAATGGTGGATATATTGGCTACATCACCCCTGATCAATATTACCATAACATTTCTAAACCAGAAACTATGGAAATGAACTGGGTAGGCCCTAAAAATGGCAGTTACATGAGTGATTTGATTTTAAAGATTCTGGATAAGACCAAGCCTTGATAGGAAAGTTTTAGATTTTACTCCTTATTAAGTTGCATCTTTAATTCACTAATTTCACCTTTTAGCTTTCCCTCTTTTAATTGGAAAGTTTCGCGTGTGGCCTCAAGGTCTTCGAGGTGCTGTTGCATCTCATATTCTTTCTCTTTAAGTGCTTTAGCCCTTTGCTCACTTCTTTCTAAAAGTTCAAGTGTTTCTCGGTTGCCATGTAAGTGGGCAAAGTAAGCGGCTATGTTCTCACCTGCTTTTTCTAAAAAAGCAATGGTATGCTTGGGAAGCGTCTTAAAAGAAGCCAACTCTAAAATACCATAAACTTCTTCGTTGTACATCATAGGAATGAGTGCGATAAAATTAGGCGCGCTATCGCCCAAACCGGACCGGATATTTAAATAATGGTCGGGCACTTTATTTATGCAAGTGGTTTTGCCCTCTAAAAATATCTGGCCGATCAACCCAAAACCCGCCTCTATCTCCTGTTGAATAATTTTTTCGCGGTTAAAGGCATAGCAGGCTATGAGTTTTAAGACGGTTTTTTCTGCCTTTTTATTTGCAATGTACAGCCCTACTACGGGTACTGACACATAATTGGAAATGAATTTTATCGCATGGTTGGCACCTTGTTCTAAATCATTAAATTTTCTGAGGATTAGCGAGAGTTGCGTAAGTCCTTCATTGTTCCATCTTCTAATATCGGCTTCTTCTTTATTAGCCTTTAGTGCCTGTTGCATACTGATCAATGCCTTGCCCAAATCGTCTTTATCACTTCTCGGAGAAAAGGCTGCTTCAAAATTACCCTTACCGATTTTCTCAGAGAAATTAGTGATTTCGTGTTGTACTTTAATTAGGGCATGCAGCGCATTGTTAATGGCAGAGATTTCATCTTTGCCGGGCAGCGTAGCTATCTTAGGTAGATTGCCCTGTGCAACCTGTGTAATTTGTTTTTCTATTTTTGTTAGTGGCTTGGCAATGGAAACAGACAGGAATCTACTTAAAAAGTAAACCATAATCAGCAATGCAAAACTAATGAGCAAAATATAGTTTCTAATAGACCTTGCAGGCGCAAAAGCCTCTTCAGCGTGGATTTCTGCGATAATGCCCCATTGTAGGCCGTACAAATCAATATGGCTGTAGGCGCTCAACACCTTTTCGCCCAAGTAATTTTGAGTATGTGCCATGCCACTTTTGCCTTGTAGCGCTGTTTTTGCCGCATAAGTATCGATAGGTTGTAGTAAAATAGCATTGTTCATTTTGGCAATCTTTTCTATTGTGGTGCTATCCACTTCTGTGGCCTGTAAGGCTTGCAAATAGGCGCTGGTATCTTCTTGCAACAACCTCGGCTGAGAACGCATTTTAAAATCATTCCCCAAAACATAACATTCTCCTGTTTCTCCGAGGCCCTCAGCCATCCAATTCTGATTGCCGGTCATGATCTCATTTATCTTATCTACAGGCATCTGAAATATTAAGGCGCCCTGCCTTTTGCCATCGGCAAAAACGGGCGTGGCTATAAAAGAGGCGGGGGCAGAATAAGAAGGCAAATAAGGTTCAAAATCATGAAGGACCAACTCGCCCTTTTGCAAGTTTTTGGTGGCTTTATAGGCTTTTGCAAAATTGGTTTGTGAGTATGGGCCACTAACTAAATTGGTAGCAAAATCTACTTCTTTAAATACACTGTAAATGATGTATCCCTCATTATTGATCAAAAAGATATCGTAGTAAGAAAACTCGTGTAAAAAATTCTTAATAATCGGGTGGTATTTGGCATGGGTGCTGGCGTAAGAAGAGGTATCGGTCTTACTGAGGTCTAGCAAATCCTTTTGACCAGTTTCGTATTCGTTGCCAGAAATGTAATGGTACTGCAAATAGCGGGTGGCTTTTACCCTGGGCAGTAAAAAATTGGCTTTTGCCTCATAGTTTAAGTTGGCATTAAGCCGTGGTAAAAATACATCTGTATAATAGGCTTGGTTACTGCTCTTTGCGTGCTCCATTGGCTCATCTTCAAGCCTTGTTTGTAACTCGGTAAAGGCTACATTAAAATCTTTTATGGCCTCTTTTATGGTAATGTTTTCGGATTGTGTAAGTAATTGCCCCTTAATTTGATCAAAGTAGTGGATAATGTATTGCTTCCTACTTTCTTTAATGGATTTTAAATGTTCAAAAGATTGCTCTCTTAATTGTTGCTCACTTATAAAGTAAGCTAAGAAAGCCAATATCAGAATAATAAAACCTGATGAGAGCGATAAAGCGAAATTGATTTTTTGCCCGAGTTTCCAGTATCTAAAAATTGACTCTTTCAAAGTTGAAAAAATTATTGTGTGCAGCACGATTTAGTCTATAAAATAACTTCAACTCATTCAATTTCTTGTTTAAAGTGGATAGATAGTTTGCTCATGCATCTCAAAAATCCATATTCTAATATTATGCATGCATATAGTGTACTTATTTTAAGGGTTAACCATAGGTTTGAAGCAGTTTCAATATCTTTTAAACTTGCGGTGCACTTTGCGGTTTGCATGTAGTCCACAAGTTTTAGACTAGTACTTAAGAAATCTGAAAAACAACATTAGAATAAGCCTTTAAAAAATATTACTCGCCTGCAATCGATTACATTTTTTTTGCCGCTTGCCAAGCAAATTGCTTTTTATTAATTTCCACCCATATTATTAGCTGGCTCAGTTTGGCATTAACAATTTGGCGTTGGGCGAGCTGCATAAGCAGCTTCACACAACTACTGAAACTAAACTTTTACAATAAAATGAAGATAAAGTATTGCTTAATGGTCTGTTTGCTCTTTTTTGCTTGTAACCCACAGGAGCAAAAAGAAAAGGAAACACAAGAAACCAAGGCAAAAATGGATCAAGCCCCTTTTGATTGGGGCAACGCAAATGTATATTTTTTGCTTACAGACCGATTTAACAACGGTAACCCTGCCAACGATTTGCAATTTGATAGAAAGCCAGATGGGGCAATACTCAGAAACTTTATGGGTGGTGATTTAAAAGGGATCACCCAGAAAATAGAGAGTGGCTATTTTAATGATTTGGGAGTTAATGCCATTTGGTTCACGCCCCCGGTAGAACAAATTCACGGTCATACTGACGAAGGCACGGGCAAAACCTATGCTTACCACGGCTATTGGGCCAGAGACTGGACAGCATTAGATCCAAATTTTGGTACAGTAGAAGACCTTAAAGAACTGGTAGAAGTAGCACATCAAAACGGTATCAGAATATTGATGGATGCCGTCTTGAACCATACAGGTCCCGTAACGCCTATAGATTCTCAGTGGCCAGATGGGTGGGTGCGTGTGGATCCTACCTGCACCTTTGAGGACATTGAATCTACCGTAGAATGTACTTTGGTAGACAACCTACCCGATATTTACACAGGAAAAGACGAGCCCGTAGCCTTGCCAGCATTTTTAGTAGAAAAATGGAAGGACGAAGGACGCTACGAGCAAGAGATCAAAGAACTAGATGCCTTTTTTGAAAGAACAGGATATCCTAGAGCACCGCGATTTTATATTATAAAATGGCTTACCGATTGGGTGCGCGAAATGGGCATAGATGGTTTTAGGGTAGATACAGCCAAGCACACCCAAGCTTCTGTTTGGAAAGAACTAAAAGCCGAAGCCTTAAAAGCCTTGGCCGAATGGAAAAAGAACAACCCCGATAAAAAGCTAGACGACTTGCCTTTTTTCATGACGGGAGAAGTTTATAATTACAGCCTACATGTCGGCCAAGAGTTCGACATGGGCAATAACGAAAAAGTCAATTTCTTTAACAACGGATTTGAGAGTTTGATCAATTTTGGTTTAAAAACCGATGCAGAGAAAAATTACGAGGCCATTTTTAGTACTTATGATTCTATTTTAAATACTTCTTTGCAGGGTTACAGTGTGCTCAATTACCTTTCTTCACATGATGACTCATCTCCCTTTGATAGAGAAAGGCAAAGGGTATTTGAGGCAGGTACCAAGTTACTTTTGTGTCCTGGTTCTTCTCAAATTTACTATGGTGATGAGACCGCACGGGCACTTAGTGCAGACAGTGCCAACGGAGACGCTAACCTAAGGACTTTTATGAACTGGGCAGATCTTGAAAGCGCAACAGTAAAAAATGGGTATGAGGTAAAAAATGTATTGTCTCACTGGCAAAAGCTGGGGACTTTTAGAAAATACCACTTGGCCGTTGGTTTGGGTAGGCACACCATGCTACAAGAAGAGCCTTATATTTTTAAGAGAGAATATGCCAAAGATGGTGTTGAAGACAATGTGCTGGTAGTCTTAGATCTAGACCAAACTTCAGACAATATTATGATGGATGTTTTTGGTGTGTTTAATGATGGCGATAAGGTAAAAGATTATTATTCGGGAAAAACCTATACCATTAACAATGGTAAAATCACTTTGCAACCAAGAGGCGGCATTGTACTTTTGGGCAAGGTAAAAATGGCTGAGGCTTCTTAAACCAAGTGGCTGTAGCTTTGAGCAAGTGCTTTAAAAGTCTATAAAGTGCACATTAAGCTACTAAGTTTTTTGTTCAATTCTTTCTACAAAGCTATTGTTACAAGGTAGTTTGATATTTATTGAATGGAACTGTTTTGCAAAATGTTGTTTTATTAAGCGGCAAGACAAAAGGTTGATTTTAAATAGCAACATTTATTAGATGGGCTTGTAACAGTAGTAAAAATCGAAACCAAAAAACACTTGATTTGAACACTTTGTGCCCAACTAAAAACACAATATCATGAAGCGATTAATTCACTCAATATCAATATTAGCGATTTTAGTATTTTTGGGCACCGCTTGCAGTGTTAAGCAAGCAGACATGGATGTTGAAAAAGTAAAAGAAGAGATCAACAGTAGAAAAATAAGAAGGGTTACTGATGCACAGATCGTACAGGCAGCGTACGATTCGGGCAAGGCAATCATAGAAAGGGTAGACATTTCTCAGGCAACTTGCAACGAATCACTAAACATAGATAATGACTTGGTGGTATCTTGTATGTTGGTCTGCGACTCTACGTTTTTGGAGGGTACCAAAGAGCAACAAGTTTGGTCTGCATACAAATACAACTTTGAAAATGGCTTAGAGATGAACGACAATATTCAGAAATCAGCAGATTCATTGTTGTTGTATACTTTACCTGTTACTGAATTGGACACTGCCCAAGTTCAAAATATTAAGCTTCCTAGAGTACTTTTCTTAAGACTAAGCAAAAAAGACCTCATTTTAAAGATGTAAATTCGAACTTTTTAAATAAATAAAAAACAAAGTTTATTTTAAGAGTAGTAATTTTTTTATTTTTGGGGTTAGAATATTACATTCTAATTTATCGATAATTAAGCGATATTGTGGTGAAAAAATAAGTCTTATTGAGGTAGTGATATTTTTCTAGTTTAATTATTTGATATTTATTACTATCTATTTGGAGCTGTTTATACACTAAATGAAAGGTAAGGCAACCATAGTGGACTTGTTTTACCAAGACAAAACAAACTAGTAATTTAATTTATTTTGGTATGAAAAAATTCGTAATTTCCTTACTGACACTTACAGTGTTTTTTTTAGCAAATAATGCTTTTGCCCAAGATATAGGCAAACCTAAACTTAACAAGGCCGAAAGCCACCTAGTAGATGGTGAGTTGGCCTTAGCAAAAGCGCATGTTGATGGCTACTTTGCAGAGCCTAAAAACGAGAAAAAATTGACTAAGGGCAAAACTTGGTTAACCCGTGCAAAAGTTTATGCAGCTCTTGCAACAACTGATAATGAAGAATACCAAGCTTTAGATGATAATCCCCTAGAAGAGGTTCAAGAATCTTTTGACAAAATTAAGGAGTTGGAAAAAGAGACTTCACTAACCTATGTTACTGTTTTTGGTCCTCAAGAAAAGTACGTTACCCTAACTCAAGATTTCCAAGGTACTTTTATGATAAATGACCTGTTTGGCCAATTTTATAATTTGGGTGCTGAGGCTTTTGATGGTGATTTGGCCGATGCAGTTAAGTACTTTGAAAAAGCATTGGTGATCAAACCAATGGATACTTTTTCGATCATGAACATCATTAGTGCTGCTTATAACATGGATGAGCCTGATGAAGACGCCATTGATAAATATTCAAGACAATTGATGGAAATGAAGTTTAGAGTTGATTCAACTGGTTATTCTGGTCATAACATCCTTTCTGGTTTCAAATTTAATAAAGCTAACAACCTAATGATGGAGGCCACCAATGCGTCTGACTCAGCACAAGCAGCTGAAGTATTCGAAGAAGCCTTGGCAGTAGCCGAAGAAGGCATAGAATTTTTCCCTGAAGATGAACAATTGCGTAATACTGCATTAAATATCTATATAAAGCTAGATAAAACGGAAGAAGCCATTGCAGAAATAGAAGGCATGGTAGCAGAGACACCGGATAAAGACCTATACTTTAACTTAGGTGCTTTGTACGATCGTTTAGGCGATATTGAAAATGCGGCTGCCAACTATCAAAAAGCTATAGACATAGACCCTGACTATTACAATGCATATTATAACCTAGGAGCCGTTTATTTTACAGCTGGTAATAAAAAATATGCACAAGCAGGCGAATATAAAGATATGAACGGAGAGTACATGGACGGCGAAGATGGTGAGAAAGGAAAGGCACTTGAAGCAGAATCCAAGGAACTTTTCGCAAAAGCAGCGCCTGCTTTTGAAAAGGTAATCGTCATAGATGGTTCTGAGCGTCAGCCTTTTGAAGTATTGCAAAGGATTTACTACGTACTTGGCAACAAGGAAAAAGTAGAAGAATTGAGAAAGAAATTAGAGACCATGCCTGAAACAGGCGATGCAGGTAACTAATAATTGCTTTAGTATTTAACAAAAAAAGGTATTTTACTAATTTAGTAAAATGCCTTTTTCATTTAGCAATACCAGCCTATATCTATTCTAAAGACTCAATTTAAAAAGATGATTTTTGTACAAGCCAAGTACGCTTGTATTGGTTGTGTTGCTGTCTCTGTTTGGGTTTTATCAATCCGGAACATGCTATTATAGAATTTATAGTACGCCTATCTGCAATAATAAGCTATTTCTATTTTCTGTATTTGCACCATAAATTTTACACTTAAAAATTAATGAACAACTTGCAATTTGATGTAGCAATAAACCTATGTCACTTTTAATTTGCGAACTGCGTATTTTTTAAATAGAGGTAGAGTTAAGTAGTAAGTACAAGTACCTATTATGGGAGCGGTGGCAGCCCAAACCAATACAGCCCTTACATGTGCCATACCCAATACTTTTATGGCATGCTTTAAATCTTGTGCGTAGAGATGCTCTATTTCCTCAAAAGATAAATGGATGGCAGGCTCATCAAATAACATATTACCGGCCGAAAGAAAAGGAATGAACAATAACAACCATAGCGGATACATAAAATAATTGATAAGTTGCAAAACGGCAATATTTAACCTAAGCAGCAAGGCAGAAGCAACAGATAGACA
>CAKZMZ010000392.1 GCA_937129345.1 uncultured Thalassovita sp.
ACT
Source organism: uncultured Thalassovita sp. (assembly GCA_937129345.1). Lineage (GTDB taxonomy): Bacteria > Bacteroidota > Bacteroidia > Cytophagales > Flammeovirgaceae > Chondrinema. The sequence continues at coordinate 4 of CAKZMZ010000392.1, forward strand.
TTAGGGAATAATGATGCTGGGGCAACCGCTACGGAGTTTCCGTTGAACTATGCCGATACAGATATTGATCTCGATGCAGCATCGCATGTTATCTACAATGCAGCAGCTTCTGATCAAACAGTTCGCGGGTTGCAAAATCTGTCTGGGGTATTGCCTAGCGGTAACCAAAATTATGGCATACTTACTATTAGAAATGCCTTAGATGCTGCTCCAGTAATTACTAAAACAATGAGTGGGCCAATTGGTGTAAGAGGGGCTTTTACTATTGAGAATCACAATGACCTATTGGACAATGGGCATCAAATAGCAGGTACTAATGGCCAAGCATTTGAAATTCAGGAAGATGCCCAACTAACCATTGGTGATGCTACGGCAACAGTATTCCCACAAAATTATGTAATCGGAGACTTAAATCTTGATGCTAACTCAACAGTGTCTTATAATGCCAATGAATCAGGAGTGCCTCAGATAGTACAAGGTTGGGATAGTGGAATTGACAATGATTTGACCAATAACGAAGTATATGGGATTATCCACTTCAATAATGGCGGAGATAAAGAATTAAATGGTGATTTGAGATTTAGGACTAGTATGCTCACTGCTAATGGGGTAAGTACCTATGACATGGGGCATCAAATCACCGGCACAAATACAGCTACTTTTGAAATGCAAGAAAATTCTAATTTCCACTTTGGTGATAATGATAGTAGTCAAACGGGGGCTTCATTGTTTCCGGAAAATGTAATCAATGATAATGTTACATTATCTTCAACATCTACTATTTATTATCAAGATGATGAGCCACAAACGGTGAGAAAACTGGCAAGTACAAATGCCGATGAAAACTATGCCGAACTTATACTAAGTGGTAGCACTAAGACCATAGGTGTTTCGCCTGATGCTACTGGCGATTATCTAGATGAATTACATGTGAGAGGGGCTTTACAACTGAATAATCAAATCTTAGAGCTAAACGATCAAAGGTTGGTACTATTTGGTACTTTAGATAGGGGAGGTGCTTCTAGTACATTTACTGGTTCAGATGATAGTCGCCTCACCATTAGGGGAGATGGAGCTTTAAATAGCACTGATCCAGTTATGGCTGAACTCCACTTCACCGATCCAGCAATCACTAACCTCTCTAACCTTACTCTAGATAGGACTGGTACAGTTGATATAACCTTAGGTACTAATTTAATTATAGGGGATGCTGCTAACAATGGTTCTTTGACCTTAACCAATGGCATATTAGTGCTCAATAGCCAAGACCTGACGTTAAATAGTGGTACAAGTCAGTTTACTAGAACTAATGGTTCCATTACCGGTGATGCCAATGCAAATATGGTATTTAATGGGGAAGGAGAGTTAGGAGATCACTTAGTATTTACGAGTGGAGCAGAAACACTGAGCAGTTTTACAACGAATAGGTCTTCTAGTGGTAATATCAATTTAGGTTCTCCACTCAACTTGGTAAATACTGGAGATGCGCTTACCCTCACAGATGGTACAATTACTACTACTGCAGATAGCTTACTTATTCTAGAAACGGGTGCATTAATTGCTGGAGCAAGCAATCTTGCTGACCTTAGTGAAGGTGATGGAGATGAAAGTGGCTTAGGAGCATCAGGTGGTAGCAATAGCTCTTACATAAATGGCCCTTTACGTAAGGTATTTGGAGGGGCAACAACTTCTACAGATGGTTTTAGATTTCCAGTCGGAAAGGGTGGGGCTTTAAGAGAAGCGGGACTTTCAGAAATTAGTGGGCCTAGTACATTTACGGTGGAATATTTCCCAACTGCACCAGTTAATGGTGGCAAAGACCACTTGGTTGATGGTAGTGATTTAACCCACGTCTCTTTATTAGAGTATTGGGATATTGATGGCGATGCATCAGCAAGAGTGATTTTACATTTTAATAGTAACTCAGATGTTGCTGCTGATGACACAGAATGGAATAATTTAAGAGTGTCTCACTATGATGGCGCAGAGTGGGAGAGCATTGGGGCTGGGATAACATTATCTTCGGCTGGTACTGACGGTTATATTATTTCTAGCGCACAAGCAACTAGTTTTTCTCCTTTTACTTTAGGCTCAACAACGTTGTTAAACCTACTGCCCATTCAGTTAAAAAACTTCAGTGCAAAGCTTAAAGCAGAGAGAAAGATTGAGCTAACTTGGGAGGCAGTAGAAACAAATAGCGAAGGGTATATCTTAAAGCGCTCTATTGGTGATACAGATAACTTCGAGGAAATAGTATCATATCTTGATAACCAGTCTTTGGTGAGTAAAAACAATGCTGAAGCTGTTAGTAGCTACAACTTCTTAGATGACTATAACATTCAGCCGGGCGAGGTGCATTACTATATGCTAGAACAAGTTGATAAAGACGGTAATGTAACCGCTTTCGATATACAAGCTGTAAATGTTGGTGCAAAAGTGGTGCTTTATCAAAACCATCCTAATCCGGCTTCGCAAAAAACGACCATATCTTTCTCTATTGAAAAAGAGGCGAGAACGAAGCTAGAGGTGTTTGATATGTCGGGTAGGTACGTATCCACAATAGTGAATGAGGTGCTAGATGTAGGCACGCATCAGTACGACTACGATGTATCGGATTTACAAACGGGTGTTTACACCGTAAAAATGACCTATGGAGATAAGTTCCTTAATATAAAAATGATGGTAGCTAGGTAAACTATCCATTTACTTTCCATTAAAAAAAGCCCTTGATTTCAGTCATGGGCTTTTTTTCTGTTATTCTAAAAACTGTGCTAATAGCTTGCTTCGAGAGGTATATCGCAATTTGCGAATACCTTTCTCTTTAATTTGCCTTACCCGTTCTCTGGTTAAACCCAAATATTCTCCAATTTCTTGTAGTGTCATCTGCTCTTTTCCTCCAATACCAAAAGTCATTTTTATGACTTCCTGTTCTCTGAAAGAGAGCGAATTAAGAGTGCGCTCTATTTCAACTTTGAGCGACTCTATGTCACTAAGGTTGGCATCTACTTTAGGGGCATTTTCGTTCTCAATAACATCTAGCAAAGAGCTGTTATCATCATCGCCGCCAATGGGAGCATCAAAAGAAACTTGTTTAGAAACAGAGCTGAGCGCGCCATTAATTTCTTTTGTCGTCATTTCGAGTACCTCGGCCAATTCTTCATCGGTTGGCTCTCGCTCATATTTTTGCTCTAAACCTGAAGAAACCTTCTTGATTTTAGATATTGTACCCGAAAGGCTCACAGGAATTTTAACTATTCTTGAGTTTTCAGAAAGTGCCTGCATAATGGACTGCCTAATCCACCAAACTGCATAGGAAATAAACTTAAAACCACGTGTTTCATCAAATTTGTGAGCGGCTTTTACTAGGCCAATATTACCCTCGTTGATCAGGTCGTTGAGCGAAAGGCTTTGGTTTTGATATTGCTTGGCCACAGAAACCACAAACCTCAAGTTGGCTTTAATCAATTTTTCAAGAGCACCTTGGTCGCCTTGTTTAATTTTTTTTACAAGGGAAATTTCTTCGTCTGGTAGTAAGAGATTTATTTTATTTATTTCTTGAAAATATTTTTCGAGGGATTCGCTTTCTCTCCTATTTGTTATACTTTGAGTGATTTTTAGCTGCCGCATTACAGAAAAATTTAGAAAAGAGAATGATGATAGTAAATACCTGGGGTATATCTAAAAAATAAGTCTACGTAATTTAAGAAAAAAATGTAATTTATAGTATTAACTTAGTTTTTATGTGTCTAATTCCGTTGAATATAAACTAAATCTGAAAATTTATTTTACCCATATTTAAGCGAAATTATGGCTTATTTTTGATAAAAATTCATTATATACTCAATAATTAAAGCGATATTGTTCTAGATTATTTTACTAATGTACATCATGCTTATGGCTGCTTATGAAATTGATCAGATCTTAGAGATTTTAATAATCGAGTGTATGCTAAAAAATTATAGTTAGTTTAAAGTAAGTTATTTTGGGAGCAGATTGGCCAATTATTAATTTCTGCATCCATTTAGGTTTCATAAATACACAGTTAAATAGGTTTACATACCTTATGAAACAACATCTAATGATTATTAAAGGCAATGCAAACAAAGTTATCAATTATAGCGCATAGAGGTTTTTCTTCAAAAGCGCCTGAAAATACCATGTCTGCTTTTGAGCAAGCCTTTAAGTTAGGTGTAGATGCGATAGAATTGGATATCCATTTAACCGCAGACCAAAAGTTGGTAGCTATACACGATGATACATTAGAAAGAACCACAAGCGGCAAAGGAAGTGTAAGGTCTTGTAGTAGCATTTATGTTAAAAACTTAGACGCTGGTAGTTGGTTCGATGAAAAGTATGCTGCTGAAAAGGTGCCAATGCTGGCCGATGTCATCGATTGGGCCAAGGGTAGGATTAAGTTATTGATAGAGATTAAAGGAAAGTTAGAGCAAGATGCAGGTCTTCCAAAATTATTGATAAATACAATCAGGCAATTCAAGGCCGAAGAATGGTGTGAAATACAGTCTTTTGACAAAGGATTTCTGATCAACGCATTTAGTCTTGCTCCTGAACTACCTTATTATCTTTTAATAGATGAAGACGAGAAACTGCCCACGAGTCATGAGGCTTTTTTAACTGGGGTTAATCCAAGCTTTACATCCCTTACGCCTGGTTGGATAGATGATATTAAAGAAGCTGAGCGTAAAACCTTTGCCTATACTGTCAATAATAGAGAAGATATGCAGCAAATGATTAGTATGGGAGTAGACGGAATAATAACGGATTTTCCCGATATTTTAAAGCAACTAAAAAATGATTCTACAAAGAATTGAGTTATTTATTAAGTAAATGCATTGATTTTTGGATTTTCTCCAATAAACCTACAGCTTAAGCCTTTGAGACCCATATATAATCTAAAAAACAAAAACTCTTCAGGAACTATAAGTTATCGCACTTCTATAGAAGATGGGACAGATTCTTCGGGGTACTTTTATTCATATACATATGATTATCCATGGGTTAATAGGCCTAACAATGTTATCATGCATTATGACCTTAAGGATCAAGAAAGCCTCACACTTTTTGATGGGCAGCTGCACATAAAGAAAGAGGATAAACTACACATATTCGAGCTTAAAGAGGTCAACAAAATCCAATTAGAATTTAAATACTTGATCATTCCGCTTATTGTAGGAGGTATAGTGCTATCACTGTCTTTAGTAGGTATTTTTTCTGCGGTAGTAGAAAGATGGGCAGGTGTTGTGTTGGTTACAATAGGAATTATGTTGCTTTACTTTGGGATTAGAGGAACTTATCAAGTAAGCGTCAAAACATTTACTCATACATTTTCTTTCTTTTTAGAAGAGAAAGATGCCGGATTAGGAAAATTCATTAGCGAGTTCAATAATTTTAATAGAAAATGGAGCATCAAATAAAAAAATCAAAAACTATTTTGATTAGAAAAAAACAAGACATATTTTTGTGCCGTTTTTAAGCAAAACGCTAGACCCATGGTGTAACTGGCAACACGTCTGATTTTGGTTCAGAAGAGTCCAGGTTCGAGCC
>CAKZMZ010000393.1 GCA_937129345.1 uncultured Thalassovita sp.
TACGCGCATTGGTTTGCGTATATTGAAATACAGGGAAAGCCCCTCTTACCGTTAGCCTCGGTTCTCCAAGGGGTCTCAAGTAAATAAAATCCTGTATTTGCTGATAATATAAGCTGGCTGTGAATCCAAAGGGCTGTTTGCTGTACTCAAAGGTATTGATCCATTTTACTGCCTTCTCGGCCTCTAAATCTGGATTTCCCTCTTCAATGGCTGCTAGGCCGTGGTGCAGCCCTTCGCTAAACAACTCGCTCACATTAGGCGGCCTAAATGCTGTAGCCAATTGAGAATTGATACTCATAAAATCATTAAAATTATAAGCGACACTTCCTGTAAGAGAAAAATTATGAAAATCGTAGTCAGGTGTTATCAGCTCATCGTCCTCATTAAACTTAAAGACCTTTAAGCTTTTGTAGTCGTAGCGCGCGCCTGCCTCAAACCCCCACTGCCCTTTACTTAGGTTTTGTATGGCAAATACTCCAAAAGAGGTCGAGAGAAAATTGGGTATCAATGGCCTTACTCCTGTACCGGGAATATTCCTGTTTTTTTGGTCTAAAAGAGAGATACCGTAAGTCGACTTTAATGCTGAACCAAATAGACCTTCGTATAACAAATCTGCTTGGTTGGTTATGATGCTTAAATCGAGTGCGGGCCTGTCATCTCTGTCGCCCCTTCTGATATCGTATTCTTCCCGATCATTCTGCTGTCTAGAAAGAGAGAGTGTGAGTTTGCTGTTATCTGTAAACCTGTAAAAACTCTCTGACTTGATCAGTTGGTGCGCCACTACCTGTCGTGGATTATTGATTTTATAGCTAAAATCTTCAACAAAAAAAGGAGTCCGTCGGCCCAATGCATCTTGTAAGTCAGTGAGATTGCCTATATGCGCACTCCTTAAAATACCGGTCTCTGATGTAAATAAACTATAATAAAACTTGGTACCCCATCTATTGGTCTTATAGCCAGTTTCTGCAGAAAAATTAATTTCTTCTAAACCCGTATTGGTCAAGGAATAATTTGGCGCATGAAAATCGCCAGCCTTTTTGGCAGAAGACTGTACGCGCCACCCGAACCCTGGTAGTTTATCTGAACCATTGGCCAACATGATCGACCCTATACCTTGTCTACCATTTGTAGTACCTATCAAATTGATTTCGCCTTGCAAATCATTTTCAGTAGGCAAAGCTGATGGCTCTACCAAAAGCGCCCCTGCAACAGCATCTGAACCGTATCTCACAGCAGCCGCACCTTTTATTACAGTGATTTCTCCTGCGGTAAAGGGGTCGATTTCTGGTGCGTGCTCCGTACCCCACTGTTGCCCCTCTTGTCGCACTCCATTGTTTAATATCAAAACTCGATTGCTATGCAGGCCATGAATTACCGGCTTGGCAATGGCAGGACCCGTTTGTAGCAGGTTAACCCCCGTTATCTGGTCAACGGTTTCTGCCAATGAGCCTCCTTTGGTTTTTTTCAATTGTTCGCTATCAAGGGTGTTCTTGGTAACCAATCCTAATACATCTTTTTTAGCAGCTACAATTACTTCGCTGAGTATGTGGTATTCGCCAGAAAGTTTAATGGTAATCGGTCTGTCTGTCGGCACAGTGCAAGCGATGTTCTCTGGCTCGTGGCCAATGTATCTAACTTCTAAGTTATATTCACCGAAAGGAACTTCTTTGAGGATGAACTTTCCACTTTGATTACTCACAGCACCTTTTTGGAGAGATTTGATAAATACAGTAGCACCCGGTAATTCATGGCCACCTTCATCATAAATAAATCCCTCTAATACGTCTTGCTTTTGTGCATGCACCATATTGATGGTGCACAACATCCAAATAATCAATAATCTGTTCATAGTTAAATACGCTAAAGGCCGAAAAAGCCAAATTTTACATAACTTAAGCGTATTTTACAGGTGGAGCTCTAAGGGGAGTAAATTGGATACTTTTGCTAAAAAGCGAAATTACATTTGCCGAAAATGTTTCAAAATCAGCTTTAATAAAAGAGAAGGAAAAAGATTGCGGAAGATCCAGCTTTTTACTTAAATAAAGGTCGCAAACTTCGCATTGAAAGTGGCTTTCTATCTCAAGGAAAGACCCATTCTCATGCGCTATTGAATTGTCTTCGTCAAAAACTTCGCAGCCAATACTATTTTGGTGGTTGTCCCTGTCTAAGTGTAAATGCAAATGAAAAAAGGCAAACTGGCCTAGTAACATGAACAGTGCCATGCCCAAGGACAATCTTTTATACAATATGTTGTACCTATGGATTTTCATTAGTGCAAAGGTATTGCATTATTAATTGAAGATGCAAGTATGTTGCATTTTTTTCATAGTTCTAACAAAGAATATAATTAATTGTTTCTCTTATAGTGATTCGTTGAAAAATCATAAACAATGCTTATTTAGATTAGTTCTAAAGAAATATTGTGAATAATTAAGAATATCAATCAAAATTATCGAATTTTGCAGCTCAAAAATTTAATTGGATCAAAATGTTAGAAATTAAAAATTTACACGCTTCTGTTGAAGACAAGAAAATACTCAATGGTATTAGTTTAAAGGTGAACGCAGGTGAAGTGCACGCGATAATGGGACCGAACGGTTCTGGTAAAAGTACACTTGCTTCAGTTTTGGCCGGTAAAGAAGACTTTGAGGTAGAAGAAGGTGAAGCCTTATACAATGGTCAAGATTTACTGGATATGAGTCCAGAAGACAGGGCAAGAGAAGGAATCTTTCTTGCATTTCAATATCCTGTAGAAATACCAGGAGTAAGCAACACCAACTTTTTAAAAACAGCCATAAACGAGATAAGAAAATACAAGGGAGAAGAACCTTTGGACGCAGTGGCCTTTTTAAAGAAAATGAAGGAAAAAATGAAGTTGGTAAATATAGACCAATCGCTCATGTCTCGCTCGCTAAATGAGGGTTTTTCTGGTGGTGAGAAAAAGAGAAACGAGATTTTCCACATGGCTATGTTGGAGCCCAAATTAGCCATATTGGACGAAACCGACTCTGGCCTAGATATAGACGCCCTAAGAATTGTGGCCAATGGAGTAAATGCCCTAAAAAGTCCTGATAATGCCACCATTGTAGTGACCCACTACCAACGCTTACTAGACTACATTGTGCCAGACTTTGTGCACGTACTTTACAAAGGTAGAATCGTAAAATCTGGCACTAAAGAATTGGCCTTAGAGCTTGAAGACAAAGGCTACGATTGGATCAAAAAAGAAGTAGAGGAAGGTGTGATATAATTTGCGCCGTATTTCCATAACTAAAAAACTAATAAAATGCAGCAAGTTATCCAGGCAAACCTGAAAGATAATGATAATATTGAACCTGTGTTCTCGCATTTTGAGACACAGTTAAATGGCGAACGCAGTTCTGCTTGGCACCAAAAAAGAAAAGCGGCACTTGAAGAGTTAAAATCTCTTACTTATCCCACTACAAAAAATGAAGAGTGGAAGTATACCAATATTGCCAAAGTTTTGGCCAATGACTATGCTTTTAATGCACCTTCTGATCTGACTAAAGAGGAAATATCTAAATTTTCATTAAGTGAGTTAGAGGCCCACAAGTTGGTCTTTGTCAATGGGATTTTTAGAGAAGAATTTTCTGATTACAGCTCTGAAAAAGGCTTACACATACTGAGCTTAAAAGCAGCTTACCAAGCACATGCTGATTTGATTGAGGCACACTTTAGTGAAATCGCTTCTACAAAAGAAGAACCCTTTACAGCATTAAGCACCGCTTTTGCTTTTAACGGTGTTTTTATTTTGGCAGAGAAGAGCGCTGTGGCCTCAAAACCGATCTTCATCCTTAATATTACCGATACAAGCGATTACCCTGTAATTGCCCAACCGAGAAACTTGGTAATAGCCCGAGAAAACTCTGAGGTTACTGTTATAGAAGATTTTGTAAGTGTTGGCGGCAAGCCTGCTTTTTTAAACTATGTTTCTGAGTTTAAAGTAGAGCAAAGCGCCAAAGTAGACCACTACAAGTTACAGAATAAAGGAGACAATAATTTCTATATTGGCACTACGCAAGTACATCAATCTGATAAAAGTAACTACAACAATACAGTAGCTACTTTAGGTGGAGGTTTGATCAGGAACAACCTAAATATATTGTTAGATGGCGAGTATTGCGAAGCTTTTATGAATGGCCTGTACATGCTAAAAGACAAAGATCATGTAGACAACCACACCATGGTCGATCACTTGAAGCCAAACTCATACAGCAATGAAATGTATAAAGGCATTATGGATGGCCATTCAACAGGTGTTTTCAATGGAAAAATTTACGTTCGTCAATACGCTCAAAAGACCAATGCATTTCAAGAAAACAAAAACATTTTACTTTCTGAAAATGCCACTGTCGATACCAAACCTCAATTAGAAATTTGGGCCGACGACGTTAAGTGTTCTCATGGTGCTACTACAGGTGCTTTGGACGAAGAACCATTGTTTTACCTTCGTTCTAGAGGTATTGGCGAAGATAAGGCTAGGGCCTTACTAATGAATGCCTTTGCTGAAGACGTAATCTCTAGAATCAAGTCTGAAACCTTTAAAAGCCACATTGAGACACTAATTTCCAATAGATTAGAGAATAGATGACTTTTTATAAATAATTTTCGAAGGAATCCATTCAATTCCTTTTACCAAAACCTCTAGACAACGGCCTCTGTTCGCAGAGGCTTTTTTTATGCAATAGTTTGGGGTATGGCATTTTTGGCTTGGATCAGGTGGCGTTCTTCATGCGCCAAAAGAAATCTAAAAACATCACCCGGTTTAAAAGACATGATAGGCCCAATTAAGGAAGGAACCCGGCCATTATCTAAACCCACTTCTTCTGCCAAGACCAACAATTTTTTAATTTCTGTCTGCTGTTTTCTAAAATTAGCGCATACCTTTTCCACATCAAGAGTGGTTTGAGCATATTTTTTATCGGGATTGATAGAACCAAAAGTACCGACCTTTTTGGTTATTTCGCCATTAACCGGCTTCATACTTTTATACAAGTAATTACCAAAAAAGCCAGGTTTATAAATATCTTTTGGAGTAGCAACAGCTTGTTGGGCCTTACTAAGGGCTTTTTCTAGTTTAGGTAAATAATATTTGTTTGTGAGGTATAAATGTTGGATACACTCTATGGCACTCCACTGTTTTTTGCCGGGTTTGTGCCGTAAAAAATCAGCATCGTGTTCTTTTACAATTTGCTCAAATTCTTGGTTTATTTGCGACAATTGTTCTTCTAATGTCTTTATAAGTGCTTTGCTATCAATTTTAGACATAATGGTTATTTTTTTACAAGATAAAGACCGCTCTATGGCAAAATCTTGATATGTATCAATATTTAAGAAAATAGATGGAAAATTTAATGATAAACATCAATGAATTTGGCACTTACTTTTTGTAATTATACACCTTTAAATAACATCAATTGTTTTCTGTAGAAGCAATTAAACAATAAGTTTACCTCATAAATAAACTAGTTAGCAGGTACAGAATCAAATATAACTTTAGCCCTCTCTAGGGTTTGGCGTAAGAAACTCAAAACGAATATTTTAAAGTTAATCTTAGAGGGGGCTTTGATAATTTATATTTTTGTCCAGGCACTTAATTGAATTTATCTAACATGACAACCGACATAAGAATAGACACTATAGAAGAAGCCATAGAAGCGATAAAAAACGGAGAAATCGTTATTGTGGTCGATGATGAAGACAGAGAGAACGAAGGAGATTTTATTTGCGCAGCCGATAAAGTGACGCCCGAAATCATCAATTTTATGGCCAAAGAAGGCCGTGGACTTATTTGCTGCCCACTACTTGAAAAAAGATGTCGAGAATTGGGGCTTACTCCCATGGTCAATAGCAATACAGCCGTATACGAAACCCCCTTTACAGTATCTGTAGATTTGATTGGTTATGGATGCTCTACAGGTATTTCTGCATCGGACCGATCTAAAACCATAAAGGCTTTGGTAGACCCGAACATCAAACCCACTGAATTAGGCAGGCCCGGCCATATTTTTCCGCTTATTGCCAGAAAGGGCGGCGTATTGATGCGAACAGGCCATACCGAAGCAGCTGTTGATTTAGCAAGATTGGCCGGCTTAACTCCTGCAGGAGTATTGGTAGAAATCATGAACGAAGATGGTACCATGGCTAGACTCCCCAACTTAAAAAAGGTAGCCGATAAATTTAATCTTAAATTGGTGACCATCAAAGACTTAATCGAGTATAGGCTGCATCACGATTCATTAATTTCTGAAGTAACCACAACGCCATTTCCCAGTAAATTCGGAAATTTTACCTTACATGCTTTTAAGCAGGTCAATTCTGATAACTTACACATCGCTCTTGTAAAAGGTAATTGGGAGGCAGGCGAAACCATTCCTGTTAGAGTCCATGCTTCTAACATTCTTGAAGACTTGTTTGGTTTTACACTCAATAAGAGAGGCGGTTTGTTGCAAAACGCCATGAGAATGATAGACCGTTTGGGCAAAGGAATTGTCCTATACATCAACAATCCAGATGACAAGTACGAAAGCCTATCCGAAAAGCTCGAAAGCATTAAACAAAGTATTGAAGATGGAAAACCCTTCCCTAAAACCAAATCCATGGATTTTAGGGATTTTGGCATAGGTGCTCAGATTTTGAGAAAACTCGGGGTCAATAATATGCAATTGATCACTAACGCACCTAAAAAAATGGTGGGCTTAAACGGCTATGGACTCAAAATCATGGACAATCTTCCCGTAGAAGAAGTATAAAAGTGCATAACTCAATTATTAAAAAAATAAAGTTCTTATTATAAAATGGCATTATCTGTAAATAGTAAAGCACCAGATTTTTCTTTAGAATCTACTAGCGGAACAACGTTCAACCTAAGTAAAGATATGGCGGGCAAAGCTTGTGTGATTTATTTCTATCCCAAAGATTTTACACCTGGTTGCACACAAGAGGCTTGTTCTTTTCGCGACTCACACCATGTACTTGCCGATTTAAACATACCTGTTTTTGGTATAAGCACAGACAGTATAGAAACACATC
>CAKZMZ010000394.1 GCA_937129345.1 uncultured Thalassovita sp.
GCACGCATAAAAGCCTTTGCCCCAGATGTAGATTGTGAAGAACTGGAAAAACACCTGAACACTTGGGCGCTAATCTGCGAAGGTAAACCTAGAGACGGAGCCATTTCTCAAATGGAGGTTGCTTCTAGGTTTAGGTGGCTCACTGCAGCGCGTAGTACCATTTTGCAATGCTCGGCGGTACATCCGGGCTTATGCACCCAACCCGAAGTTATTTTAAGCAAGCTATTCAAAAAATACGTAGCCTAAGAAAATAAAACCAAATATTATTTGGTTTTTAAAAATTAAAATCCGATACTTGCACAAATAACATAAAAAAGAAATGCAAAATCAATTTTTACATATAACCATGACAGCTGAGCCGCTATTTCGCTCATTAGGCACTTTAGCATGCATTTCACCTGGTTGGATTTGATAAATATTTAAAATATATCGAAACCCAGGTTGAAAAATCTGGGTTTTTTTATTGTCTAAACAAAAGATTAGGCTATGAGATATTTTATGCTATTTCAGAATATTATTTGGCTATTTTTAAAAATAGCAATAGAAGAGGTGTGTCTGCCCATTTCTTCATTAAGCCACTACGCAGAACATCGGCAAAGAAGTAGCTTGTAATTGAACCTAGTTTCAATTAAAAGCCCTGACCTGCTGATGAGGTCAGGGCTTTTTTGTTGAACAGGCGGCAACCCTTCCAAAGACTTATTACCCTAGGAAGGGTTTATAACAGGAAATTATTCTTTAAAATACTGTGCAAATTTAGCACAAAAAATCTTCTGGCTGTACAACAGCAGAAGCGCGGGAAAAACAGAAGGCCAAAGCCAAGATGTGTGTTTCTGTACGGCACCATAGTGCTCAGGGCAATGCCTAAGAGTATACTGCTTAGCCCAATGGGTTTTCTCTCACTGTATCCGAGGGTTCGATTCCCTCTTTCTGCTCCATATTGCAGAAATAGCTCAGCTGGTTAGAGCAACAGTTCCTTGGACATGTGGGTTCGAGTCCCACCAGGTTTAAACACCTGTGGCGGAAATGGTAAACGCGATGGATTTGGGATCCATTTTCCAACTTGCACTGGTCTAGTAAACCATACTGCAAAATGCAATGGCCTGAAAAACCATTGGTAAAAGCGCCATCTTACAAAACTGGCAAACCGAAAGGGGGCAAAGGTAGGCTTTCGTAAATCTTAGGATTTACTCAAAAAGTTGAGCGAAGTCTTGAAGCACAAGGATACCGCTTCTTGATTTTGAGATACTTTTAAAAAGTGAAGAAGGTGTTCAATGAACTAATTCTGAACTTGGCAAAACTATCTTTTAGGAAAGAAGCTTAATTGCGATTCCACGGGGTCTCAATGGCCAGCCGTTGCCACTTTCTTTAAATAGAATTTATTGGTCCAATAATGATAAATGATTGTTTAAATTTTAATGCTAAATAGCCATGAGAAGGATTCAAATTAATGAAGGTTATGTGGGTTTGGTGTTTAGAAATGGTGATTACAAAAGGGTAATTACCGCTGGTAAACATTGGATCAGCCTTTTTGACAAGGTAGTGAAATACAACATGTCTTTGTCTTTTACACCTAGCACTTCTTTCAACATTTTATTGAAAGATACACAATTGGCCAACTTGCTTATTGTAGTGGAGGTAAAAGACCATGAAATTGTGTTGCAATATGTAGAAGGTAACTTTAAAAATGTGCTTTTGCCCGGTAGATATGCTTTTTGGAAAGGAGTGATTGATTACGAGTTTATCAAAATCGATTTGTACAAGTCTGAAATTGATAAGACCATAGATAAGTCTATTTTAGAAAAGAGGGAGCTGTTTACTTTTGTGAGGGTGTTTCAAGTGCAATCTTACGAAAAAGGGATGCTCTTTATAGATGGTAAATTTAAAAGAGAACTCGATAAGGGCACCTACTTTTTTTGGAAGAATGCCACGCCTATAAAGGTGGAAACGGTAGATATGAGGTTGAGGCAAATCGAATTGGTCGGTCAAGAAATGTTGACCAAAGACAAGGCCGCTTTGAGGATCAACTTTGTAGCCCAGTTTAAAGTTACCGATATTTTCAAGGCTTTGGTAGATAACAAAGACTTTGAAAAGCAATTGTACATGTGGTTGCAATTGGCTTTAAGGGAGTTTGTAGGCACATTTACTTTAGATGAATTGCTCGATAAAAAAGAGGATATCGCCAAGTATGTGTTAAAAAACGTCTCTAATAAAGCTGTGGATTTGGGCGTACAAGTAAAAGACTGCGGTGTAAGAGATGTTATTTTGCCCGGAGAGGTAAAAGAGATTATGAACCAAGTCTTAGTAGCACAAAAAAAGGCCCAAGCCAACGTGATCATGAGGAGGGAAGAGACCGCTTCTACCAGAAGCTTGCTCAATACCGCCAAATTGATGGAAGACAACGCTATGTTGTACAAATTGAAAGAGATGGAGTATGTAGAGAAAATTGCTGAAAAAATTGGTGAAATTACTGTAGCCGGTGGTGGTCACAATGGCAACGGACAAATAATCAGCCAATTGAAAAGCATCTTTGCTCCTGAAAAATGACGATGGCTGCCTTGGGTTTAAATTTAGACCTTTGGGCAGTCATTTCATTTTAAGTTTGGCTCGTTTAACTTCAAATTTATATCTTTAGGCATACTCAAACAGAAGATAAAAAATGCTTATAAGATTTACTTTTTCAGCTTTCCTTTTTCTTACTTTTTTTAGCGCTTATTTGCCTGCTGCTGCTCAAGAAAGAACCTATGAACCACCAGAGTTTGCCAAGAAATGGAGCAAGCCCGATGTACATCCTGATCACATAGTACTTAATCTTACTGAAGATCCTGCAACTTCAGCTAGTGTAACTTGGCGTACGAGCACAAAAATAGAAAAGGGATTTGCAGAAATTGCCATAGCCACAGCAGCCCCTAAGTTTTGGAGAAATGCCAAAACCATAGAAGCCAAAACCGAGGAAATGGACGCTTCTAAAATTCCAGATGCAAAAGTAATTTCTCACTATCATTCGGTTACTTTCCAAGACTTAGTGCCCGATACGGTTTATGCTTATAGAGTAGGCGATGGTAAAATTTGGAGTGAGTGGATTCAATTTAGAACGGCCTCCAAAGAACCCAAACCATTTTCATTTTTATATGTGGGTGATGCACAAAACTATGTATTAGAGCTTTGGTCTCGATTAATAAGGCAAGGTTACCAAAAAGCACCCGAGGCTAGCTTTATTATCCATGCGGGAGATTTGATCAACAATGCCCATAACGAAAGGCAATGGCATGAGTGGTTTACCGCAGGTGGCTGGATCCACAGCATGTTGCCATCTGTGCCTTTACCCGGCAACCATGAATACAGTCAATTTAATAGGAAAGACAAAGAGAGTCCTAGGTACCTTTCCATCCAATGGAACCATCAATTTACCTTGCCTGAAAACGGTTTGACTGATTTAAGAGAGACCAATTATTTTATTGACTATCAAGACACAAAAATAATTGTGTTGGATAGCAACAGGGACCAAGACAAACAAGCAGAATGGTTAGAAAAAGTACTATCAGAAAATACAAAAAAATGGACCATAGTTACTTACCACCACCCCTTGTTTTCAGCCTCTTCGGGTAGAGATAGCCCCGAGTTACGGGCTTTGTGGAAACCTATTTTTGATAAGTACAATGTGGATTTATCTTTACAAGGGCACGATCACAGCTACGCCAGGGGGCATGTAGCACCAGTAGAAGGTAAAAATGTGGTGTCGGGCTTAAACATGCGCGATGCTACAGGTACTGTGTACGTAGTTTCTGTAAGTGGTGGCAAAATGTACAACCTACGCCCCAACGGTTGGGAAGATTACAACGAAACTAGGGATCGCGGTGCTGAAAACACGCAGTTGTTTCAGGTCATCAATGTAAACGGCGATACGCTCTCTTACGAGTCTTACACTGCTACGGGAGAATTATATGATGCTTTTGATATTGTTAAAAATGGCGATGGCAAGCCCAACACTTTTGTTGAAAGAAAGCAGGAAGCAATAGCACCAAGAAGGCACGATAATACGATTAAGTATTAATGATTTTAACTCTTTCTAGGGTATGATACATTAGTAACCTAATTGTTCATATTGCATATAACCCTAGGAAGAATTTTACTATTAGATGTATTTTAAGTAGAAAACCTATCAATTAAAATGTTTGCTTTCCATAGAATGTTTGAATTCAAAAAACTCATTACCACATTAGCGTTGGTCTGCTTAAGTACTTTTCTACAAGCCCAGCAACCTTACAACATCCTTTGGCTTTCGGTAGAAGATATGAGTCCGCACTTAAACTGTTATGGAGATTCTACCGTGCCAACGCCCAATATAAACAAACTTGCTAGTGAAGGTGTGCGCTACACCAATGCCTACTCAACTTATGGCGTTTGCGCACCAAGTAGGCATTCCATTATTACAGGCATGTACCCAAGCTCTACAGGTGCCATGGCCATGCGTACTTGGACAAGAACCTCTGCCATTGATGATATTACTGATCCAGAGTTGCTGAATATTCCTGTTTATGAAGCTACACCTCCAGCAGGGGTTAAGTGCTTTTCAGAATACTTTAGAGCAGCGGGATACTACTGCACCAACAACAGCAAAACCGATTATCAATTTAGGCCACCCTTAACCGCTTGGGATGAAAGCAGTAATGCGGCCCATTGGCGAAATAGACCAGACAAGCAAATGCCTTTTTTTGCAGTCTTTAACAATGGCACTACCCACGAAAGTGGTACTTTTAAAAGACGCTCACCAAGAGTAACCGATTTAAGTAAAATTAAGGTGCCTCCTTACTATCCCGACATCCCCGAAGTAAGAGAAGATTTGGCCAAGCATTACGATAACATCCATGCCATGGATCAATGGGTAGGGGAAATGATGCAGCAACTCGAAGATGATGAATTGTTAGATAATACCATTGTTGTTTTTTTTAGTGACCATGGCGATGGCCTACCAAGGGCAAAAAGATGGGTATATGATTCTGGTATTAAAATACCACTAATTGTAAGGTGGCCCAATGGAAAAGGCGCAGGTACGGTAAACGAAAACTTGGTTTCTTTTATAGATTTTGCGCCTACTATGCTTTCTTTGGCAAACCTTCCCATTCCAGATTATATGGAAGGGCAGGTATTTTTAGGAGAAAAAAAAGCGACTCCGCGAAAATACATTTACGCTTTTAGAGATAGAATGGATCCCGCACCAGAAACCATTAGAGCTGTGAGGGACAAGCGCTTTAAGTATGTAAGAAACTATCGCCCAGATTTACCCTACATTGGTTTTATCCCTTACAGAGATAGAGCGCAGATGACGAAAGAGATTTTAAAAATGAAAGAAGAAGGCAAACTTGGAGAAAACCAATGGCAGTTTTGGGCAGAAAAGAAACCTTTAGAAGAATTGTATGATACCGAAACCGACCCTCATGAAATCAATAATTTGGCAACAAACCCTAATTATTTTGGAAAATTGGCAGAATTGAGGCAAGCTCATTTCTCTTTTATGGATGAATTTGGTGATTTGGGCATGATGCCCGAAACAGAGTTGATCAAAAAGCTTTGGCCGCCCAACGGCGAACAGCCCACCACAGCAACTCCTTCAGTTAAGGTAGAGAATAAAGTAATGACCCTAAGTAGTGAAACAGAGGGAGCTTCCATTGCCTATCGCTTCTCTGATGCAGAAAACTGGCAGTTATATTCTGAGCCTGTTTCCGTTAAAAAACAGAAGCAAGTTGAAGCCATGGCTATTCGTATTGGATGGAAACCAAGCGAATATGTTACTCAGGTACTGCGCTAAAATCAAGTCAGCGTCTTCTTAGGATGTAGACATGTTTTAAAATTTTGTCCGATTCGTGTATCTATAAAAAGTCCTTCTGTAATTAGAGCTTGATAATTGTAAATCCCTTTAAAATGCTCAAAAAGTAAAATTGAATAGATTTTTTGGTCAATCTTCACTTCAAACTTACTGCTTATGTACACTTCTTATTCTAAGAAACTTTGCCATATTTAATAAAGGAGATGTTTAATTCCTTCTTGATATGCGTACCTACAGCTTTCTTTCTTGAATACAATCAAAAGCCTATGACCTACTTTAAAAAATAAAAAGTATGCTTAGCCGCTCTAGGCAAGCATATATTAAAGTAGAAAGAAGACAACGTTTTATATTTAGAACTACGATGAATAGACCAAATTTGTCGATGTAGTACCTAAATTTAAGGCTAAATCCTTTTTTGCTTTCTTATACACTTATTTGGAATACTTACACCCAACCAAATAGAGGCTTATACTACCGCCATGTTAATAAAAGTTATTTACAGACAAAAAACCATGATTCATAAACCAGTGGAGTATGCCCAAGATTTACTTATCTGCATCATTCAATAGATTTTTCTTCCTTTTATCCCTTTCTGTTTTAGTAGCCTTAATTAGTTCTCAAGTTAATGGGCAAGCTAATTTTCCTGGTGTTAGAAACCAAGAAGACGGATGTGGTTTTGGCTGCATGTGGGCAGTGAATTTGAATAAAAATGATTTCACCTTTGACACGCGTGTAATGATACTCGATGAAGACGATGCAGGTGGGTGCGGTGGAGACGACTGGATCAATTACTTACATTATTATTATAATGCCCAAGGTATTACAAAATATAATTTTTTTAGTTTTGCTAATCGCGAGCATTTAGGCCATATTTCAAGTCGTAATAATCTGGTTCAGAATGTAGATGGATGTAGCAATAATTCACACGATTATTTCTTCGACCCACGAAACAATAATAACACATTCGGTAAAACATTTGGTCTCTCTACCTATGCTGAACACGATGACGATCATGTAGTCCAATTTAGATTTGCTTTTCCTCCTTCGCTTTTGGGTAAGAGAGTAACCATTAGTGTAGCAGGTACAGGTGATGGTGTTAGTGTACACGGAGATGCTCGAGATTACACACTCCCGCTTTTGCCGATGCCGAGTAATTTAAGCGCCTCTGCGGGTTGTGGTAGAGTAGATCTAAGCTGGGATGAACCTGAGGACATGAAAGGCTATCCGGGAGATTATGTTTATGTAATATATGCGAATGACGTTCAAATAACCACATTACCAGCAGGTAGTACCTCTTACACGGCTCTAACAACTGGTAACAAAACTTATAAATTAGCCCTAAGGTATGTTAAAAACGGAATTACTTATGAGAGCAGTAAAAGAAGTGTACAAGGAGAAGTAATAGCTAGACTAGGTGCGCCAGCAGGTTTAGAAGCCACGCAAAATTTGTGTGATGGTACTACTAGACTTACTTGGCAATGGGCAGCGGCCAATCCTCAGAGTTTTAAACTTTATAGGAGTAATACTGAAGGAGGTACTTACACTGAAGTAGCTACCATTAATGGTGATAAAAGGAGCTATGTAAACACTGGCCTTATTAGAGGGACTACTTACTATTACAAAATGGCTGCTGTTAGTACAGAGTGTAGCGTAGAAGGGGATCGATCAGATTTTGTCTCCGGAATTTCTCCAGCTGATCCTACTGCAGCTAGTAACTTTCAGATGGAATTAATTAAAACGGGTACACCCGGGGTGAGTTTAACTTGGTCAGGAGGTAGTCATGTTGCATCTTATAAAATAGTTAGGAGAGGTGTTAATGGTGGAGAAGAGACCTTTGAAATAAATAATCCTTCAACTACCACCTATCTAGACCAAGATGCAGAATCCTGCCAAACATATACTTATGAAATTTATTCTGTAAATGGTTGTAAGGAAGTTACAGGAGGAAAAGCCGTATTAAAAACAGACGCTACCGAAAACCGCATGAACATTACTGATGTAGATGTGAGTCAGGTATTATCTAAAAATGGAATGTCAGGTTCTAAGGGTTATTATGGAGATAGAGTACTGATTGAATGGACAACGGGTGCAAATGCCAATTTCATCAATAGGTATAAAATTTATCGGAGAAAGCTAGGAAGCGATGTAGTACCACAACTTATGATTTCTACCCAATCAGATGTGCGTACTTGGACCGATAACTCTACTGTAGCTAGGCAGATATACGAATATTTTGTAATTGGTGAAAATGAATGTGGAATAGACAAGCAGATTACCTTTGATATTAGCAGTTTAGAAGGAAAAGATTATAATAGCCTTGCCTTACCGGCTAGTGGAGTGGCATATACCCTAGGCTTTAGACTGCCATTTGGTGTAGTAAATGGTAACATTGTGTATGAAGGCGGCATTGCAGTACCCGATGTAAAAGTGGTTGCAGAACGCCAAGAAGGTACTTCTGGAAATTCCTTAAACTTTGATGGTACAGACGATTATGTTCAAATCAATGCAGCCGAATTTCCAGATTTAACAAAAGAGTTGACACTTTCTGCATGGTTGAAACCTACTTCCTTAGGGTCTGAAAAGGTCATCATGTCAAAACAAAATCAATATGAAATAGCAATAGATGCTAGCGGCAGGGTAAAGGTATCGGTATATAAATCGGGAGCAATTAAAAGCCTTACATCGCAGGCTACCTTAACAACAGGCAATTACACCAATATTACTTTTACTCATGGCACAAATGATAGCCTTAAAATTTATATAAATGGCTTTTTGGATACAACCCAAGTAGTTACTGTGGGTAATATAGACAACAATATAAACTCAATATATCTGGGTAAAAAATCGGACAATACTTGTTACTTTAACGGGCAAATAGATGAGGTTAGGGTTTACAACCGCACACTAAGCGCCTTAGACGTACTCAGAGACCATGGCCGATTGGTTAATCCCAACGACGATGGCCTGCAAGGTTATTGGCGTTTTGACGAAGGCATAGGCCCATTTGTTTTTGATGCTTCTGAAGAAGGCGGTAAATTCCATGGAAGAGATGGAGAGATATATGGTGCCACTTGGAGTGAAGAAATACCGACGAGAGAACAATTAGGCACTGCCAGCTATACAGACAATGCAGGCAATTATTCAATTACAGGCATTATTTACGAGGGCAACGGCGGTAATTTTGACATTACCCCAACCATGACCATGGGCGGCGCTATACATGCTTTTGAACCAAGCCAAAGGACCGTTTTCTTAGGAGAAGGAAGCAGTGTTGAAAATGGTGTGGATTTTAAGGATATTTCATCATTCAGGGTAACTGGTAATGTGTACTTTACCCATTTAAGTAAAAACAATGAGCAAGAAATAGGCTCTAAAGGCATCAATATTTTTATTGATGGAGAAATAGCTGCCGTAAAAGATGGCAAACTGGTTGAGACAGATGAGTTTGGTGCTTTTGATATACAAGTACCTATTGGCCACCACTATCTAGAGTTTAGGAAGCTGACCCATAGTATACAAAACGGTGGTCGCTATCCTATTAACGCAACTACTAAAGATTTCCAAGCACCGGTTTCTGGTATAGTAATGCTAGATAGTACTAAAAAGATTTTGGTTGGTAGAGGCGTAGGTGGCCCTGTTGAAAGGGATAAACTCATTGGTTTTGGCAAGAGCATTAACAATATAGGCCAAATTAAATTTACCTTAGAGTCTGCTAATGACAATGGCTTAGTAACAGAGGTGATTGCCACAAATGCTGCAACAGGAGAGTACCGAGTAGAACTCCCACCTAAAGAATATAAAGTTAAAGAAGTAAAATATACCGATGACAACAGCTTTGTTTTTAAAGATGCAAGTGGAGTGCCTCTCGCTGAGAAAAACCTTGATATGTCATCACTCATTCTTGATACATACGAGATTGACAGCGTTTATTCCTCTGAACCCGATACCATAGTATTTGTAAATGAGCAGGGATTAATTGCTATTGACACAGCAGGTATAAGTAGTGAGTTAAGTTTACTAGAAAAAATTAGGCAAGAGCCGAAAGTACAATTCAATGAAACGACCCAGTCTAACGATACCGTTTTAGTTGATGTCACCGATACGCTTTTGGTAAAATACAGCACTAAAGATGTTCTGGATAATGTAGACTCGGTTAAATATCACTTCAGGAGAGATTTCATTTTGAGAAATAAGCCTGTAATTGTAGTAACCGATCAATTTGGTCAAGACTTTAGAACACACGCAGGAGAAGAAGAAATTGAGTTAAAGGATAAAAACGGAATTAAATTTACCGCAGATTTAAGCGCTTTACCTTTTAAGGTATTCAGGCAGGACAATTCGTACAAAATGCGCATTTTCCTTTATGAACTCTATAACAATGTAGATAACAATCAAGATTTTAAGGTTCCAGTTACCGATGCAGAAATTTCTGTGAATAATGGTTTAGGTAAAGGCTTTTATACCATACCCAGAGGCAATGAAGAACAGGCTGTAGCTTACTCAAGTGGGGGAATTGATAAAATACTCATAGATGACGGGGATACTTTATATAACTTTAAAGCAGGAGAACCTAATCTTTTAGCAGATGCCAGCAACCCCAACAATAGCTATCTAAAATCGCTGACTATACAAGCCAAGGCTGGTAGTAACATTATAGAATGGCCAGCTCCAGGAGCAGGTGGCCAACCCAATCCTTTTAAAGCCTATGTGCTTGGTGGACTACAAGTAGGCAACAACTTTGTAACACAAGGACCAGAACTGGTAGATTTTATCTTAAGGGATCCTCCAATGGATGCCAGCTACAGTTATCTTTCAAAAGGATCTAGCTTTTCAAGTACAGAAGAAACTTCTAGTGATTTTGAAGGTTCGGGAAGCCTGACACTTTCCGCTGCCTCAGGAGCAAAATTAT
The DNA here is from genome assembly GCA_937129345.1 of uncultured Thalassovita sp. Lineage (GTDB taxonomy): Bacteria > Bacteroidota > Bacteroidia > Cytophagales > Flammeovirgaceae > Chondrinema. The sequence continues at coordinate 10,734 of CAKZMZ010000394.1, forward strand.
TGAAAGGAATTGGGGTGATTACAGAGTCTAAAATGGTTCTTACCAAATCGGGTACATTGGGTTTACAAACCGGGGGCGGATTTGGTAGTGAAAATGTATATACCTATGAAGCAAGCACCTCTTTCCAGACCAGAGACGGTGGAACTCTGGTTGGAGCGCCTAGCGATTTGTTTGTAGGCACATCTAAAAACTTATTATTTGGCATTGTAAAGAATTTGGCATTTGTAGATGCCGCAGATTGTGCACTGTCTACCGTAGAGTGTCCGGTTAATATTACAGTAACCGCTTCAGATGGTAACGGCAACAACAAAACATTAAGCTTAGGTAGGTATAAAGAAATGTCATTCGGAAGAGGAGGTATTGCCACTACTTTTGTCTATGACCAAAATCATATAGAAAACTACTTAATACCGAATTTAAAGGCATTAAGGGATAACATTTTACAGAAAAATTCAAAGTATCAAAACAGAGTAAATAGCACTACATATTCAGATAAAAGTGAGGAGTGGATAACTGAAAGAATCGGTACCAATAACGATGATGTAATCTGGGGCACAAGTGCAGCCACCAATAATAAGCTATCCCCAACAAATACAGATGGAACTCTAAGCTCTAATAATGGGCCTAGTTATACCTTTACTCCAACCCAAAAGGGCGAAATCGATTCAGTAAGATGGTTTAATCAACAAATTAACACCTGGATCAATACCTTGGCCAGAAATGAAGTGGAAAAATGGTTGGCTATAAAAGGCTATGGTAGCAAGCAGTCTAACATAAGCATAAGTGGTCAAAGTCAGTACAGCTATGAATATTCTGCAAGCTGGGAAGATACCAATTTTGACGAATTCTTCATAGGACCTTTCGCAGAGCTAGGAACAGAAACTGATATCAGTGAGTCTGGCAGTGGGGTTTTCTTAGATTATAATGTCTCTTTTTCGAATACCAATACAGTAGCTTCTTCTGAGGCAAGTGGCCAAAACTTTACTGTAGGTTATGTAATTAATGACGATGATGTCGGGGACAGCCAATCCATTAATATCTATGGGAATGACCAAAATACAGAAGAGTTGGGCAGAGATGCTTACAAAAGCACACCAATATTTGAAACGCTAGCCGGACAAACACTGTGTCCGCATGAGGACGAAATCGAAATGAGATTCACCAATGCTCAATATGTAGCTAGTCAAATAGCTAAAAATACAGCTTACAGAGACAAATTAACCGCAGCAATAGACTACCTAGAAGCGCAGATTGCCTACATCAGAGGTGAAACTAATTATCCACCAGAAGCAACACCATTTTTAGATGAAGTTGAAAGTGCCAAAGATCGTTCGGTAGGTAGTCTTGTAAAAAGAAAGAAAAACCTAGAAGCTAGAAAAAGAAGAGTTGAAAGAAAAATCACTTTACTAGGAACTTTAAAAAGTTCAATAGATAGCAACAAAAAAGAAGTTTTGAGCAATCGTACTTTGCAGAGAGAAAAGCCGGGCGTTACCATTAATGGTACTTCTAAAGTTGCGACGGCTTACAACATACCTGCCGATCAATCAGCTGCTTTCTTCTTAAACTTCAATAATGAAAGCGAAACAGATGACGATCAATACTATGTACTAGAAGTCATTGAATCTACCAATCCTGATGGCTTGGTTATGCGCATCGACGGCTTAGAGATTACTGCTAACCGCCAGTATTTTGTGCCAGGTGGCCAATCCATTACAAAAACGCTTGTGGTCGAAAGAGGGCCTTTTGAGTTCGATTACGACAGTGTACAATTAGTTCTTCGCTCTGCATGCCAATATGATTTAACTGATAATGATATAGATATTGACGATACGGTAACCGTATCTACCTATTTCATCCCGAGCTGTACTGAGCCAAATATCTTCCAGCCGCAAAACAACTGGACGGTTAATAACAGTTTGGTAGATAGTACAGACACTACTAGGGTGATGTATCAAATAGGTGTTTTTAATATCAACTACCCTAATTTCCAAGCCGTAGAATTGCAGTATAAGTCATCTGGCGATAGCGATGCAGAGTGGATTTTATTAGAAACTTATTACCGTGATTCGCTAGCTAGAGCCGAACTAGGCGGAAAGCTCACAGACCCACTGATTGATAAAGATGGAGACGGTACCATCAAACATATTTGGAAACAAGCGGGCTCTAAAACACTCAATGGAGGCTACGTTTGGGCTGTGCCTGATGGGGAATATGACTTGAAAGCTGTTACACTTTGCGGGGCACTAGGAGATATTACAAGAGTAAGTTCAGAAATATTCTCAGGCATAATCGACCGAGAAACGCCGCACGCCTTTGGTGCACCACAACCATCTGATGGTGTACTATCAGCAGGCGATGAAATCATGATTCAGTTCAATGAGCCTATAAACGCAGGCTTATTGCGTCCTGCAAACTTTGATATCAGAGGCGTTCTGAATGGCACGGACTTAAGGCACCCTGCTAGTATCTACTTTGATGGTACCTCTAACAGCTATATGGAAATTCCTGAGGGTATTTCTTTAACTCGCCGCTCTTTTACTGCAGAATTCTACATCAAGAGAAAAACAAGTGGAAAAGAAGAAATATTCTTTGCCCAGGGTTTTGAAAAGGCCAGTGGTTTCTACATGGGCTTTGATGCACAAGATTCTCTAGAAGTACACTTGGTTGATGCCTCCATAAAAGGTACTACTAAAATTACCGATGATAATAAATGGCATCATATAGCCTTTTCTTATGACATCAGTAAAAACACTGCTAGCATATTTATAGATGGTATACTGAGTGGTACGAATAATAATTTTATAGCTGATTACCAAAGTACGGGTAAAATTACAGTCGGAAAAGGCCATTTTTCAGGAGGTGCCAATTTGCCATTTACTGGCAACATACACGAATTGCGCATTTGGAAAAAGCCTTTAGGCGCTTCTAAAGTAAATATTTACGCAGGGAAGCGTATGAGTGGCAATGAGTCTGGGCTTGCAGGTAATTGGCGCATGGAAGAGGATTTTGGCACTGTAGCAGAGGATAGAGCAAAAAGTAGGCACGCCACTGTTAATGGCACTTGGCAAGTAGAACCTAATGGCAATGCAGCTGAATTTAATGGTACAAATGGCTATTTAAAAGGGAAAAGCCCTGCCATGAATAACGAAACAGACTTTACATTAGAATTTTGGTTCAATGGCAGTGGCGTAGCAAACCAAACCTTACTGTCTAATGGTCTTGGCGATACCACACGAAATGCAAGCGATGAATTGCTAGATACCAATAGAAATGGTTGGTCTATCAATGCCAATGCAACAGGACAAATAGAAGTGTGGAATTATGGACAGAAGTTTAAAGTAAGTGATACCAATTATTTTGATGGCAAATGGCATCACTTTGCCCTTGTTATAAAAAGAAGGACCAACACTACTTGCTATATTGACGGAATAGAGCAAAACGCTGTAAGCAGTTCAGGATTCTTTGGTTTTAGCGGCCCTGCCTTGTGGCTAGGTGCAAAAGGTTGGGTTGATCAAACAGGCGCAACAAATATAATAGATTTCTTTAATGGAAAATTAGACGAAGTTAGAGTATGGCAAACGGCTAGGCCACTAGCCCAAATAAAAAGAGATATGCATTTCATGCTATCAGCAGATGAGCCTGGGCTTGTACTTTACCATCCGTTTGATAGGTATCAAGAAATAGCAGGTATTCAGGAGTTGAATGCCACGTACATTAGTGCTTCAGTATTGGGAGCAAACACTATAACTGATACATTGAGTATTTTTGGTGGAGCTCAGCATACCAATGTTACACCTACGGTCAAAATCCCTAGACCAGTACAGAAAGTCAATTTCAACTATTCGGCTAATAATGATAAAATTATTCTTACTACCAATGATCCAGATAGCTTATTGGAGAATGTAATATTAGACATTACAGTGAAGAACGTAGAGGATATGAATGCCAATGTGATGGCTTCGCCTGTAACTTGGAGTGCTTTTGTGGATAAAAACCAAGTTGTTTGGGATGATGAAGACCTGCACTTTAAAATAGAACAAGGGAACGGCTTCACTTTCGAGTCTAGAATCAGAAATACAGGCGGAAAATTCGCAGAGTACGAGATAAAGAATCTGCCTTCTTGGCTAACAGTAGAGCCTTCATCAGGTACTTTAGCACCTGTATCTAGTCAATTGATCACTTTTACGGTTAACCCGAACGTAAATATTGGGCAGTACAATGAAGACATACAACTCGTAACTGAATTTGGCTTTGAGGAAACCTTATTGTTAGACTTGAAGGTGTTCAAGCCACTTCCGGCAGATTGGACAGTAGACCCTGCCAATTATCAGTTCAATATGAACATTATTGCCCAAGTACAGATCAATGGCGAAATCTCAAGAGATCCCGATGATGTAGTTGGTGCTTTTATCAATGGGGAGTGCAGAGGAATTGCTCAGCTAAAATATGTACCTGCCTTTGATAACTATCAAGCCTTTGTAAGTATTTATAGTAATCAGTCAGGTGGTGAGTCGGTTAAGTTTAGGGTATGGAATGCTAGCGACGGTCAAGTGCACAGAGATTTAACGCCAACCTACACTTTTAATAATAATGCATTTTTTGGTTCGCCAAGCAGTCCTGAATTACTCATAGCCAATGATGTAATCGAGCATACCATGGAAACACCCAAAGGATGGAAGTGGCTTTCGTTCCATCTCAATTCTAATAAAATGCATAAGACCAATGATTTATTAAAAGATTTGAAAGCAGCAGATCGTGATGTTATCAAGGGCATCGATAAATATGATCAATATGCTACTGGAACAGGCTGGTATGGGAAAATTACTCAAGATGGTGGCTTAGAAAATGGAAAATCTTACAAACTATTATTGAGCAACCAAGACGAATTGCAATACACAGGCAAACTTCTAAAGGGTGATGAAGTGACCATAAACATCCAGCAAAACTGGAATTGGGTCGGTTACATAGGCTTTAAAGCGATGGAAATCAACGAGGCGCTTTCAGGCTTTACCAATGCTACTAGCGGCGATATTATCAAAAGTCAATACGCCGTAGCGTTTTATGTCGATGCAACCAATGGCTGGATCGGTAATCTAACCCATTTACACCCCGGAGAGGGTTACATGCTCAAAGCTGCCCAAGCAGGATCTTTCAAGTTTCCTAATGTGAGCATAGCGGCAGGTCAGAGAACGTCAATCCTACAAAGCGGGATAGATGCTAGAGGTATGGTCACAGAAAGTATTTGGGAACTAAATCCCCATCAATACAATGCAAACATGACCGCAGTAGTAGAAGTGGAGGACGTACAAGATATCCACAGCAGATTAGCGGCCATTGTAGATGGAGAATGCAGAGGAATCGCTTATCCTATATTGAATCCGCTTACTCAACGCTACACGTATTTTATGACCATCTATGGTGAAGTGGAAAAAGAAAAAATCAGCTTTGAGTTTATGGATGGCGAGCAACAGCAAATCTATCCAGCCAACGAGACTATTAAATACAAAGGTGAATCTATCATCGGAAGGGTAGAGCGACCATTTGTACTTACACTAGATTACCATGCATCACCGATTAATACTCAAGAACAAAGTATCTCAATCATAGGGCATCCGAACCCGTTTGATGATGAGCTATTACTTGAGTTCAACCATATAGATGTCGGAGAAATGTCCATTACTGTTACTGATGCGGCGGGCAAAACGATTTTTAAAGAGGTGGTTTATGTAGATGACGAAATGTTTACCCATAGACTCAATACTACCGACCTATCTAGTGGCATTTATTTAATAAGAGCAAAAACTAAAAACGGACAGACCATTACAACAAGAGTAGCAAAAAGCAAATAACTAAACGTTAAGAAACAAACAGACAATTCATTTTTAAGCTATTGCTCAACTAATTGGATTTAGTAGAAAGGATTTTTTGGAAAATTGTCAAGATAATGAAGAAAAAGAGAATTGCACTTGTGGCCATTTTGTATGCTGCAGTTATTTTTAGTTATCAAAACTTATGGGCGCAAGTACCTGCTTGGAGTGTAACGCCAAGTGATTATGACAACTCCATGGTGATCACTGCGGTATTGCAAATAGATGGGGCAGAGTCGAGAGATACCGATGACATGGTGGGTGCTTTTATAAATGGAGAAGTTAGGGGAGTTGCCCAACCTGATACCTATTTGGCAGGGCAAGACAGATACATGGCCCAACTCATTGTTTATAGTAATGAATCGAACGAGTCCATTACTTTTAAACTTTATGACAACAGCTCCGGCACAGTAACCGATGCAGTTACTTTACCGATTACCTTTGTTGCCGATGGAGTAGAAGGAGGCTTCAACGACCCCTTGGTCATTACTGACAATAACTTGCCTAGTGCCATCAATCTTTCAAATAGTACCTTGGCAGAAAACCAAATGGCTGGAACGGCCATTGGCAATTTGAGCTCTACTGATTTGGATAATGACACTTTTACTTACTCTTTAGTAAATGGTGATGGCGATGCAGATAACACTTCTTTTGCCATTGTTGGCAATCAGTTGCAATCTGCTGAAAGCTTTAACTATGAAATAAAATCTACCTACAGCATCAGGATCAGAACTACTGATAATAAGGGTGGTACTTTCGAAGATATTTTTAACGTAAACATCACAAATGCCAACGATGTGCCAACAGACGTAACCATAAGTAATAATGAGTTTGCTGAAAATCTACCCTCAGGCAACACAATAGGCACACTAAGCAGTACCGATGAAGATGCCGCAGACACCTACACGTACAGCTTAGTAGGTGGAGATTTGGCTTCTTTCTCTATAGACGGCGACAAACTAGTCAATACAGAAACCTTTAACTTTGAAAACAAAGCCAGTTACACTATCCGTGTAAGAACCACTGATGGCAGTGGTAGCACTTTCGAAAAAGATATCGATATCAGCATTATCAATGCGAATGATATTCCTACAGATATGGCGCTCAATCCTGCTAGTGTTGCAGAAAACGCACCAACAGGCACTTCGGTGGGCATCCTCTCAACCACTGACCAAGACGTAGGAGATGTTTTTACTTATGCACTAGTTTCAAGCAGTGGACAAAACGACAATAGCCATTTTATTATAGTAGACAATGAGGTAAAGACCTTATCTACTTTTAACTATGAAGCTAGGCAACTCTACTACGTCAATGTGCAAGTTACCGATGGGGGAGGTACCAATTACACCGAGCTTTTCACCATACAAATTACCGATGCCAATGACGCACCTACAGGCATTGAGCTAAGCGATACGGAGATTACTGAAAATGCCAATGCAGGAACTGAAGTAGCCACGCTTTTTACCATTGATCCAGACAATGCAGATGCACACACCTACGAATTGGTTTCGGGAACGGGCAGTACAGACAATGATCAATTTATAATTAGCGCTAATAAAATATTGACTGCGGCAAGCTTCGATTTTGAAAGCAAACAACTGTACAAAATCAGGCTAAAAACCACAGACAATGGCACACCTGCCAAAAGTTTTGAGCAAGCTTTTGTTATCACAGTTACAGATGCCAATGATACACCGGAAAACCTTCAATTATCATTCAACCAAATCGCTGAGGATGCCGCTATAGGTACGGTAATCGGTAGTTTCTCTGTAAGCGATCAGGATACGGAAGATACCCACCAATACAGCCTAGTTGCAGGAGTGGGCAGTACCGATAATGCCTCTTTTGCCATAGTCTACGGAGAACTACGTAACTTAACAGAATTTGATTTTGAGACGAAAAGCAGCTATTCTATAAGAGTGCAAGGAAAAGACGCTAGCGGCGCTACTGTAGAACAACAATTTGCTATTACCATAGTAGACAGCAATGACGATCCTACACTAATAGAAATCAGCAACAATAATGTCCCGGAAGATACGCCGATCAATTCAGTAGTAGGCACCTTCAATACGGTTGATCCTGACGGCGGCAATACCTTTACCTATTCTTTAACAGGTACGGGCAACGATAATGGAAATTTTGTAATCATTGGCGACGAACTTTATACAAGCGCAACTTTCGACTATGAGCAACAGGCTTTCTACTTTATAAATGTAACATCCAAAGACAATGGTGGTGCAGAAATAACAGAACAGATTGTCATCGTCATTACCGATCAAAACGATGCCCCAACCGATATCAGGCTTTCAAACAATAAAATAGGTGAAAATGAAGCGGTGAATACTTTTATTGCCAAACTTTTTACTACAGATCAAGATGAGGGGGATAGCTTTACCTACTCGCTCATTTCGGGCCTTAACGACGACCACAACGCTCTTTTCAGAATCATTGATAATGAATTGCTTTCTGAAGCAGTCTTCAACTTTGAAAACCAGAATGAATTTACCATAAGAGTAAGGACCACCGATAGCAATAACGACTTCTTCGATAAAAACTTTACCATTTATGTAACCGATAGAAACGACCTGCCAACTAGCTTAGAAATCAACAAAAAGTCATTTTTTGAGAGTGACCCTATCGGTACGGTGATCGGTACTTTTATCACCGCTGATCCCGATCAAGATGAGATCCATAATTATTCATTGGTAGCAGGTAACAACGACACTGACAATGCTAGGTTTTTGGTTTCGGGCAATGAATTGCTCCTCAACACACAAGCCGATTTTGAAACCAAGGCTTTCTATAATATCAGGCTTGCTGTAACCGACAAGCAAGGTGGCGTTTTAGAAAAAGCCTTTATTATCGAGGTAAAAGATACCAATGACCCTCCTACTAAACTGAGCATAAACGACAATATAATTACAGAAAATTTACCCGTATCTTCTATAGTTGGCATTTTAGAAACTACTGATCCAGATGCCACAGAAGAATTTGTATACACCTTGCTACCCGATTTCGACGCTGCGGATTTCTACATAGAAAACGACCTGTTAAAATCAAATCAAGTGTTTGATTATGAATCGAAATCGGTTTACACCGTAAAAATCCAAGTTGAAGACAAAGGTGGGATTGCCCTACAAAGAAACTTTGCCATAGTTGTAAAAGACACCAACGATGTACCTTCAGACATCATACTTTCAAACTCGATCGTAGCTGAAAATAAACCAACAGGCACTGTAATAGGCACTTTTAATACGATTGATAATGATGGGGAAGAAGCCTTTACTTACAGCCTAGTAGATGGTGTGAACGCCAATGACAACAACCTTTTCCAAATTTCTGAAAACAAGCTGCTAACCGCAAGCACTTTTAATTTCGAAGAAAAAACCAGCTACCAAATAAGGATAAGAACCTTAGACGGCGGCGGTTCTAGCTTCGAAAAGAACTTCAGCATTTCTGTACAAGATGCCAACGATGCTCCAACTTCTGTAGATTTAAGCAATAATTCTATTGAAGAAAACGAGGCCATTAGCAGTTTAATAGGAGTATTTAGCTCTGAAGACGAGGATGCCAACGATGAGCATACTTTTAGCTTGGCAAGTGGCAGCGGAGATACAGACAATGCTAGCTTCTCCATAGAAAATAACCAGTTGGTTTCAAATGCTATTTTCGATTTTGAATCAAAAAATACCTTTAGTATTCTCGTACAGAGCAAAGATTTGGCGGGAGAAAGCTTTACGCAGCAGTTCACCATCTCAATCATAAATAGAAACGAACCTCCGGTTTTAGAAGATGTTACTTTCAGAATCGACGAAGAAAGTCCAGTGGATGCGCTAGTGGGCGTAGTAGAGGCCAGCGACCAAGACCCTACTGCGCAAATTAGCTACAATATCGTTTATGAAAACGACGAAGACGAATTGCTAGAGCCCTTCTACATGAATGAAAACTCAGGCGAGATTTTGGTAAATAATCCCAAACATCTTGATTATGAAACCACAAAGGTGTTTTTTATAAAAGTACAGGCGACCAATAACGCCAATCTTTCTGATACTGCTAGGATCACCATCCGACTTAATGATATAATAGAAAGCACCGAATTGCCTGTAAACAACTACGTTTCTCCGAACGGTGATAGCATGAACGACACTTGGGCCATACAAAACGTAGAATTGTACAGCGATTTTGAGCTGATCATTTTCAACGATTTTGGTGAAATCATTTTCCAGACTACCAATTACCAAAATGATTGGAACGGCATTTACAACGGCAACGAACTGCCATCCGGAGTTTACTACTATTCTATGCGAAACGACCAAACAGGCATTGCTTACAAGGGATCCATCACTTTAGTAAGATAAAAGCTCCATCTAATCAATCAAAAAATATTAAATAAGTATACAATGAATTTTTATAATAAGATTTTTTCGGTTTTTACCTTATACTTAATCGCCATTTTGCCGGGCAATGCGCAAGAGATTTCCAGCAATACCCTTTACATGCAAAACCTATACGGAATCAATCCCGCTTTTGTAGGCAGCACAGATGGTATTTTTGGCGCGATACAATCTAAAAGCCAATTTTCTGGCTTGGCAGATGCTCCGAGAACGTATATGTTTAATGTGCACGCGCCACTGCCGGGCAACCTCGGTTTAGGTGCTAGGGTCATTTCAGATGCCAGAGGGGCTTTTGATCATACCAGCGGAGAGCTTTCCGCATCTTACCGAGTGGGCATTACTTCTAAAGATTTTATACAATTTGGGCTTTCGGGCGGGTACATTAAAAACGCCATTCGCACTTCAAGAATTTCTGTCAATCAGTATGTAAACACCGCCGATCCCACTTTAACATCAGACCTTTTTAACCAGACAAGCTTTAGGTTTAGAACAGGTATTTGGTACCAACATGAAAATTTAGATATTTCGGTTTCCTTCCCGCAATTAATGGTCGATGGCCAAAAATTTCATGAACACATTATAAGTATGGCCTCTTACAGGTTTGCGTTAAGCAATGATTGGATGTTGATGCCTTCAGCTTTGTATCAAGTACTGCCTTTTAGCCCTGATCAAGTAGAGGTCAATTTAATGGGCCAATGGAGAAACATGATTTGGGCGCAAACGGGTTACCGATCTAACAACAGCGCAGTTTTTTCGGCGGGCATCAACATTAGCAATATTAGGATAGGCTATGCTTATGAAACGGCCAATCAGTACTTGTCCAACATTTCTAGAGGTTCGCATGAGGTGCTACTTGCCATAAATGTACCCGTAAAAATCAAAAAGCGAGTGGTAGAGGTAGAAACACCAACTGAGCAAGAAAGCACCATTGTTTATGTTGAAAAAGAGGATACCGTAAAAGTAAAGGAACTAGAAAGAGAAATCGCTTTATTAAGAGAACAACTTGGCCATGATGTGGCAGCTTTGGAAATCAAAGATATAGATACGGTTTCTAAAGAAAGTGATTATTATACCATAACAGTGGACCAAGATGGCAATGAACAGAAGGAGGCCATAACCCCGGGCAATTACATTGTGGTCAATACCTGCACCGACAACAAATTTGCCCATCACTTAGTAGACTTGTACCAGAGGAAAGGTATCGAGGCCTCAGTAGTGTTCGATAGTAAAAAGAAATATTACTACATCCATACAGATAAGATAGACGATTTTGATGAAGCTGTATCAGAAATGAAAAACAAAAGAGAAAATGGTTTTAAAAATGCCTGGGTATTGGTTTATAAATAGTAATTTAACATAAATAAGATTATATGCCAAATATTATTTTGCTAAAAAATTTTTTGGTAAACTTATATTTTGAAATACAAAAGCATATGGTTACATAAAAGACATAAAACTAAAACCTATATGCCATACAGCAAGTAGAAGTCCATTTTAAATGATAACTTCATTTTTGCGCTCTTTTCTTTAAATTACAATCCTAAAGAAAAGACGCAAAATCCATGAAACAAAAACTACAAAAACCAATATTCTTAGTTCTACTACTGATTGCTCCCTTATTTGCTATGGATAGTGGCCAAGACTTTACTGAAAAAGTAGAAATCAGAGGTGTTTATGGCAACCCCAAACCGCTTTGGGATAAGGGCCACAAGCTTAATGAGCTTGGCATTAATGCGGTTTTTACCCATAGCGGCTCCATCAATAAAGAAATGGCGCAAAGAGTACGGAAAGAAGGCGCCAAGTTATTTGCAGAATTTGCTACATTAAACGGTAAAAATTACGTAGAAGAACACCCTGAGGCTTGGGCAATTAATGAAAAAGGCAAAAAAGTTGAGGCTGCTTCATGGTTTATGGGCGTCTGCCCCAACAATGCCGATTTCCGCCAATACCGCTTTAACCAACTCAAAGAACTTTTGTCTTCGTACAAATTAGATGGTGTTTGGATGGATTACGTACATTGGCACGCCCAGTTTGAAGAACCCGAGCCCATACTCCCAGAAACATGCTTTTGCGAAGATTGTCTCCACGCTTTTTCAAAAGCAACAGCACTAGAAATCCCTAAGGGCAACATACCTGCAAAAGCAGAGTGGATTTTAAAAAATCACGATAAAAAATGGCGCGATTGGCGATGCACAGTAATATATGATTGGTCGCTTAAAATGAGGGAAATCATCGATGAACAAAGCCCAGAAACTTTACTTGGACTTTACCATTGCCCTTGGAACGATGAAGAGTTTGATGGTGCAAGAAGACGCACTCTAGGCCTCGATTACGAAATGCTCAAAAAAACCATTGATGTGTTTTCGCCCATGGTGTACCATGCTAGAATGGGAAGAAAACCCCAATGGGTAGCAGAAAACATTGAGTGGTTTAGTAAAAAGCTGAATGTGGGAGATAACTCAAACCTAAAAATTTGGCCAATTGTACAAGCTTACGATCAACCTTACAAAATCGATAAAGAAGAGTTTAAAACTGTTCTGATGGGTGGACTTGTTGGTAACTCAAGCGGTGTTATGATGTTTACG
>CAKZMZ010000395.1 GCA_937129345.1 uncultured Thalassovita sp.
CTATTACCTGAAGAGCAAACCTCTTATGAGATTGGCGGTGAGTTCCAGTTCTTTGATAGTAGAATCACTTTAGATGTAGCTTACTTTAAGTCAGAGAACAGAAATCAAATTTTGGCATTGCCAATTCCTGAGTCTACTGGTTTCGGCGCTAGAAGAACCAACGTGGGTAGAGTAGATACTGAAGGTATAGAAATTACGCTTGATATGACTCCTGTAAGAGTAGGTGACTTTACTTGGAATTCTATCGTAAACTTTACCCATACAGAGTCTACAGTAATAGAATTGGCTGAAGGCGTAGACCAAACTTTGATAGCCAGTGCATTTAACAGTGTACAAGTAGTGGCTGTACCAGGGAAAGAGTTTCAGTTATTTGGTATTCCTTACTTAAAAGACTCAGCTTCAGGCAGACCAATAATAAACCCTGCTAATGGATTACGCCAAGCGGGTGCTGCCCAAACTTTTGGTTCTGTGTTTCCAGACTTTACTATGGGCTTTATGAATAATTTCTCTTGGAAAGGATTCACCCTCTCAACTACTATTGACTGGAGATCTGGTGGTATAATTAAATCTGCTACAGTAGAAAGCTTAATGGTAGGTGGACTTGTAGAGGAAACCTTACTAAATAGAGAAGGTACCTTTATAGATCGTGCAGGTGTACTATTAAATGCAGATGGTACGGTAAGAGAAAATGATGTGCCCGTACAAAGTGCACAGTCTTATTGGACAGGATTGGATAACAACAGCGTAACAGAGCCTTTCCTTTTTGATGCGAGCTTTGTAAAACTACGTGAATTGGCTCTATTCTATTCTTTGCCTTCTTCATTGCTTTCAAGAACCTTTATCAGTTCTGCACAAGTTGGTATAGAAGGTAGAAACCTAGCTTTATTATGGTCAAGAATTCCTCATATAGATCCTGAGGCCAACCTATTCGGTGCAGGTTCTGATGGTTTTGGTGTTGAAAGGGCCACAGTACCTTCAACAAGAAGCGTAGGTTTCAATGTGAGATTGTCATTCTAAAATTAAAAAGTGATCAATATGAAAAAACTTAAAATATATATATTAAGCCTTTTGATGGTAGGCGTTTCCTTCTCTTGTGAAGAAACTCTAGATATCAATACGGATCCTTTGGCAGCAACTTCTGCCGATCCTAATGCGGTTTTACCTTTTGTTTTAGTACAGTATACTGCTAGGAAAACAACAGAGTTGGGTACGCGTATCACAGATGTTACGGCGCACATGTCACAAAACTTCAACTCCCCTAAGTTAGGTAACACTACTAGTTTCTTAACAGGTAATACTTGGGGTATGTACTATACAGATGTTTTGGGCAACATACAATTGGTTGAAAATGATGCCAAAGAATTAGGCCCCCCGAGTAATAATGTAGCGGCCATTGCAATCATCATAAAGTCCTTAGCTTTTTATGAATTAACCTCTATTTGGGGCGATATTCCATTCTCTCAAGCCAGTAACGGTCAAGAATTTCCTACTCCTGCTTTTGACGACCAAGAAACAGTGCTTAGAGGAGTGGTTACTCTTTTAGATGAGGCCATAGCTTTAATAGATGGTATGCCCGATTCAGGCGTATTTGATGTATCTACCGGTGATATTATCTACGGTGGGGATATGAGTTTGTGGAGAAGGTATGCCAACTCGCTAAAACTCAGAGTATTGATGATGATTCGAAATCAAGATACCTCTGTGGATAGCGAGATTACGGCTACTTTAGCACAGCCCTTGATTGAGAACAACGCACAAGCTGCCTTTATCAACTATTCGGGTGCGCCAGGTCAAGAAAACGGGTTTTGGAGTTTAGTGAATGCTTTCTTTGGCCCAAGCAATGAGCCTTTGGGCGTTCACCAACCAAGTGAGACCATTTACGATTTGCTTAACAGCGATAATGATCCAAGGTTAAATTTATTTTTGATCAATGAAGATGCAGGTGCACCTGAGACAGGCTTTAACTTTGAAAGTGAACTCGCTATATACAGTGACAACGTAATCAGACCGGATTATCCTGATGTATGGTTCTTGCCTGCTGAAATTTCTTTCTACAGAGCAGAATTGGCTTTAAAAGGAGTAACCGGCGATGATGCGCAAGCACTTTATGAGCAAGGCATTACACAAACATTAGAGTTTTGGGGCGGAGATATCCCGGGTGTTCAATTGACTTTGTCTTCTACTGAAATTTCTGATTACATTGCCGGCTTACCTACCTTAGGGTCTTTATCTACTGATGAGGCTTTGGCTGCGGTGCACAATCAGCAATACTTAGAAACTTTCTTGAGACCAATCGTAGGGTGGAACCATATTAGGAGAACCGATGTGCCAGCTGTACCTACACCTCCGGGTTCTGACATTACAACCTATCTTAAAAGGTTTACCTATCCGCCGGACGAGATAGCTTCTAATCCGAATGCACCTATCAATCCCAATACAGATGTACCTCAATGGTTTGAAAACTAAAATGAATAATCAACTATGAAACATATATTTAATTTATTATTCGTAGCAATTTTGCTCATCGGTTGCGAAGAGTACGATTACTTGGAAGACCAAGGCTTCGACTTAGAGGAGCTACCTGCGTATGTTGCCTTCAATGCACCCGGTAACCAGGTAACCTTGCCCGATGAAGAAGTAAGTGAAGCAGATGGTTCTGTTGCATTATCTGTTGAGGTGCCAACAGGTAGTCTTTCAGATGTAACCGTAAACTATGAGTTCAGTGGATCGGCTGTTTTTGGTACCGACTTTACTGTAGACGGTGCCAGTGCAGCAGGCGGCACCATGACCATTGAATTGGATCCTACCAATTTCAATGATTTTCAGAACAGCGATTTAGAAATTACGCTCTTGACTGACGACGTAGAAGACGGCGACAAAACGTTGACCGTTACTTTGGTAAGCGCCCAAAATGTAGAAGGAAATACCTATGCAGTAGGTCGTGGTGGTACTGAGTTTTTAAGAACTGCCAATGTAATTATAGCAGATGTAGACGGCGAATAAACGTAACTTTTACATAATTTTACCACAAATCAGAAAGCGGAGAGTTTCTCCGCTTTCTTTTTTTAGCCCAATCGGGGTGATAATTGATCGCTTTTATCACAAAGCGCTAACCTCTTAAAGGTGACATTTTTTACAATGTAATTTATTGGGTTTCAATAATAGAATTTAGATACATCTAATTAAAACCTCTATTTTTTACAAAAAGCATCGGTTTTCTACACTTTCATAAATCATCTTACAATTCGCAAATCTTTTTTTCCAATTTTTAAAAATTGGTATTATTCCAAAACTATTTATGGTAATGAAGGGATAGTGCAAAGCCAATACCGCTCATCCGAGTAATATAGCCTCACAAATAAATTGCTTTCCGCCTCAATATTTCACACAAAACGGGTGATAGTAATCTTTTAACAGAATTTAAATATTTGGGTAATCTTTGATTCATGTAGCGCTCTAGGGGTGATTTCTAGAGTCCGTGAAATAGTCAAATTAATTTTTACACTCAAATATTTTATTATGGTAAAATCTTTACAAAGTTGCTTTGTGGCAATTTTACTGCTGCTCACACAAATAGCTTGGGCGCAGGAAAGAACAGTATCAGGAACGGTAACTTCTGCAGATGAAGGCGGTGGATTGCCCGGCGTTAATGTGGTAATCAAAGGTACTAGCAATGGTACCATTACCGACATTGACGGTAAATTTAAACTAAACGTGGCTACCGATGATGCCATATTGGTGTTTAGTTACATAGGTTTTCAAAGAACAGAAGTAGAAGTAGGCAACCGCTCAGTGGTAGACGTGGCCTTAGAATCTGATGTTACAGAACTATCTGAGGTAGTCGTTACCGCCATAGGTATAGAAAGAGAAGCTAAGTCATTAGGCTATTCAGTAGGCGTGGTTGATTCGGAAGAATTGGTTCGCGCAAGAGACCCCAATCTTGTAAACTCCTTAGCGGGTAAGGTGGCAGGTGTGCAAATCACCAACACTTCAGGAACCATAGGCGGCGGATCTAGAATAGTGGTTCGTGGCCAGGCTTCTATTGGTGATGGCGCAAATAACCAACCTCTGTTTGTAATAGATGGCGTACCCATTTACAATACCAACTTTGCCTCAGGTACCGATGGCGCTGACGGCAACAGCAGGATCAATGGCAACGTGAACACCGGTAATGCCGCTGGCGACATCAACCCAGATGACATTGCTTCTATTAGCGTATTAAAGGGCGGGGCCGCTGCAGCCCTTTACGGTCAGCGTGCAAAAGATGGGGTCATCATCATCACCACGAAAAAAGGAAATAGGTTTAAGGGACCGCAGGTCAATGTCAATTCTTCAGTAAGGTTCGATTCTCCATTTGTTTTACCTGAGTTTCAAAACGAATATGCCCAAGGCGATTTTGGTAAGTATTTGTTAGACTCTAGAGGCAGGCCACAGTCGCTTAATGGTTGGGGGCCGAGAATAGAAGGGCAAGAAGTGGTCGATTTTAGAGGTGAAACGGTAAACCTGCAAGCTTATCCTGATAATGTAAGAGATTTTTATGAAACAGGTGTTACTGCCATCAACAGTGTTTCTTTTTCTGATGCTACCGAAAAAGACGATTTTAGACTGAGCTTGAGCAATACTTATCAAACCGGTATTATACCAGAAAGTGATTTGATCAGGTACAATGTGGGCGTTAATACAGGCAGAAACATTTCAGATAAATTTAAGGCAAGGATCAGTGCCAACTACGTAAACACAGCAACCGACAATATAGCAGTTCAAGGAAGTAACAATGTAAACGTGCTTTCATCTATAATAAACACTCTGCCTAGAACAGTAAATTTAGAAGATGCCAAAACGTTCATAGACCCAACTACTGGTTTTCAAGTTCCTTTTAATGAAAATACCAACAACCCCTATTGGATCTTGAACAGAAACACGGTCGACCTCAACAGGGAAAGAATCTTTGGTAACTTAGAATTTACCTATAATCTATTTGAGGGCTTGACCATAACAGCCAGGCAAGGTTTGGATTACTTGGTGTCTGACTTAGAAAGAATCACCTATCCCGGCACGCTTGGTATTACTACCAACGGTCAGATAATCACTCAGCAAAGAAAGCAAACGCAATTAAATACAGACATTTATGCCAGTTATAACAAAGACATCGGCGACTTTAATCTGAATGTAATTGCTGGGTATAACTTTAATCAGCTCAATACTGAGATTTTACAAAACCTAGCATCTGATTTACAGGTAGATAATGTAATTACTTTTGGTAATGCCAATGCCAATGCTTTAACGAGAGATAATGCATTTAGAAGATTATTAGGTGCTTATGTAGATATGACCTTAGGATATAAAGATTATTTATTCTTAAATCTTACTGCAAGAAACGATTGGTCTTCTACTTTACCTAAAGACAACAATTCATATTTTTACCCATCAGCCAACTTGAGTTTTGTATTTACTGATGCATTTAACTTAAATAGCGGGATACTTTCTTATGGTAAATTAAGGGCAAGTGCGGCAAGTGTTGGTAGCGATGCAAATCCTTATTTGTTAGATTTTAGAGCATTCCCTGTTACCAATTTCTTTGGGCAGTTGGGTACTTCAAACCAATTTCCTTTTGGTGGGCTGTCTGGCTTTGAGGTAGCAGGGACCATTCCTAACGTAAACCTAGAACCCCAGCAACAAGTAACTTACGAAATCGGTGGAGAATTTCAGTTTTTTGATGGCCGCATAGGTGTGGATGTCAATTACTACAATGCAGAAACAAGAGGGCAGATTTTAAACCTTTTAATTCCCGCTTCCACAGGGTTTCGTAGGCAGCTTACCAATGCTGGTACGATTAGAAACAGGGGATTAGAATTATTGGTAACTGGTGTGCCCGTTAAAACAGCCGATTTTTCTTGGACAGTTTCTGCCAACTTTACCCGTAATAGAAATGAGGTAGTGGAGTTAACCGAAGGCGTAAATGAAATACGCCTAGAAAGTGGTTTTAACGATGGCGTATTGATCGCGAGGCCTGGAGAGGGCATTCACTTTTTTGGAAATGGATATGAAAGAGACCCTCAAGGGAACTTCGTAATCAATGAAAACACTGGTCTACGCGAAGAAAGCAATAACATAGATTTAGGAGAAGTGCAACCCGATTGGTTAATGGGCATAACCAACAGCATTTCTTACAAAGGCTTCGATTTTAGTTTCTTGTTTGATATCAGACAAGGTGGTCTAATTGTTTCTAATACAGTTGGCTTGCTAAGAAGAAATGGTATGGCCGCAGAAACAGCCTTTAACCGCGAAGGTACTTTTATAGACCAAGGTGTTATTGTTTTAGGCAGGGACGATGAAGGTAACATTACCGAAACCAGGCCTAACGATGTGCCCGTACGCTCTATGCAAGAGTGGTGGGAAAATGCCTATAGTTCGAGAAACGCAGAGGCCGTGGCCTTCGATGCCAGTTTTGTAAAGTTGAGGGAAATCCGCTTCGGTTATAGCTTGCCATCGGGCTTGTTGTCTAAAACGCCTTTTCAGAGGGTAAACCTAGCTTTTGAGGCCAGAAACCTTCTATTGTTACATACGAAAATTCCAGATATAGATCCAGAGACCCAAACCACGGGGCCAGCGGACAACTTTGCAGGTTATGAGTTTAACAACGTGCCCTCTACCAGAAGCTTAGGTTTTAATATAGGTCTTTCTTTCTAAGATAAATTTATTCATATTATGAAAATCAATATATTCAATAAAAGGATTGTGTTGAGCTTAACCTTAGTGCTCACACTTTTCATCTCAAACAGTTGCGAGGATTTCCTCGATGTAAATACAGATCCTGATGCAGCCATTGCCGATCAGGCTAGCCCAGACTTATTGTTTGCGCCTGTAATTGCCAAAATATCTGCCAATAGAATGTCAGATGGCGGTTTTTTCGTAGGTCTTTGGACCCAGCAATTTAATCAAAATGGAAGCAGTGGTTTATTTAGGGGGATTGAGCGTTACAGTCAGTTCCAAGTAATTGTACAGAACCTTTGGAACGTTGGCTACGAAGATGGATTAAAAAACCTTCGTTTTGCGCAACTTAGTGCAGAAAACAGTACTCCCGTAAGACCCAATGCGGCTGCTCAAGCCAAATTAATGACCGCTTGGACCTACTATTACCTAACAGTGTTTTTTGGAGACATTCCACTTACTGAAGCATTGAACGGGGTTGAAAACCAAGCACCGAAAGCCGATACACAAGAAGAGGTTTTCAACAGCATAGTTTCTATCATTGACGATGCGCTTGCTCAAATTGACCTTAATAATCCAGCACCACCCATTACCAATGGTGACTATTTCTATGGCGGCAATATGGAGCAATGGATCAAGTTTGGCAACTCTCTAAAGTTAAAAGCCTTAATGATGTTGGCAGGTAAAGATGACGCTTATCAAACGCAAGTAGCCGCTTTGATCAATAGCGGAGTACCTATGATGGAAATCGCCACTGACAACGCGGAGGCCCCTTTCTTCGATACTGCCAATAATGAAAACAACCTTTATAAATTTGCGGTAACAGAAGTAAATGGCGTACCTCAGTCTGATACCTGGTATGCGGATACCAATTTGCTCAATATCATGGAACCCAATAATGATCCGCGTATCAGAATTTATTTCCAGCCAAGTAGAACCGCCACCACAGATGAGATTATCGGTAGAACAAGTGGCGAAACAGGTTTTGATACAGAAGTATCGGAAATGAGTCTTAATATTTTGCGTCCAGATTTTCCCGATAGAATGTTAACGGCAGCTGAAACGCAATTATTGATAGCTGAGGCATATACCAGAGGCTATGTTACAGGCGCTCCTGATTTAGAAAATGCTGAAGCGGCCTTTAAACAAGCAATTAATGCAAGCTTTGATTTTTGGAATGCCAACGTGACTTATGATCCATCTGTAGCGGTTACAGACGAAGCCAGGGCAGAATTTATTGATCAAGCTGCTTTCGATTTGTCCTCACTTACTTCCGAGCAAGCACTGGAGAAAATCTACGAAGAGCACTTTGTGAGCAATATGTTAAGAGGTTCTGAAAATTGGACACAGGTAAGGAGGGTAGATTTTCCACAAATTACCGCACCTGCACAAGCACTTTTTGGTGTAATGCCTGAGCGTTATTTGTATCCTAATGAGGAGACCAGTTCTAACCCAAACATTACCAATGCTTTTGGTAGAACAGATCCCTTGTGGTTTAAAGAAAATCAATAATTCTAAGATGTCAATTTAAATCTAACAGTATATGAAAAATATTAAAATATTAGTCTTAGGGCTTCTAAGCTTATGCATATTTGCCTGCGAAGGGCCAGATCCACTTGGTGACATTGGTGCTGATTTGAGCAATAATCAAGGCAACCCTTATGTAATTTTGGACGCCTCAGCGGCCACTTTGGATAGTACGGCAGCACAAACCGTAACCATTGAGTTGCCCACTTCTATTGCGGGCAATGTTACCGTTAATTTCGATGTGGCAGGTTCTGCGGTAGCAGGCCAAGATTATACACTGAGCAGTCCTGCAGGTGTGTCAGTTTCTTCAGGCAGCGGTACGGGCGAGATTGTATTCAACATTACACAAGGTGGTGCAGATGGGTTTGATTTAACTGTAGAAACAGCTGGCGAGGCTGCATCTATCGGTAAAACTATTGAAGTTGCTCTTACGGGTGCTACAGCCGCTGATGGTACAGCCATCGACATTGGTCCTTTAAATGCAGGTAGTGCAGTAAGCATGACCATTGCCGATCCAGAGTAGTGCGATTAAAAAATGAGCACAAAATAAAGGGTTCCCAAAACTGGGAACCCTTATTTTTTTGATAATTCGACGCTAAACAATTTTACCTAGATTTGATATATATGTAAACAGGCTCCATTTTCATCTTGCCCTGATTAAGTCTGCTTAGGGTTTCTTTAAGCTTGGTCAGTTCTTTTTCCAATTTATTGAGATTGTTCTGAAGCTTAATGATGTTTTTTAATGATTGGTGTTTGCTGCTCATAGCGGTTTATTTAGTTTTGTTATGTATGCCCTACCTTTAAAAAGGTAACCCTAAAAATTCAAAAAAAACTAGATTTTAATCAGCTCAATCTTAAATAGCTTGGAATAAAACTTTCTAAATAAAAAAAGTCCAGCAGAAGCAGAGATTTGTCTACACCAACATTGATCAGTGGGGTGTTTCTACGCATAGAGGTTTCGAACCTCAAGTAGAATCATAAAGAGCCAGCTAGGCTTTATATATAAGTAGCAATTTTATTAACTCCTTAGGATTTGGTGCATCAAAGTGGAAATGCAAAGTATTAGCTAAAAACCCTTCAACTCAAGCACTAAGATCCTGGTATTTAATAACCTCCGCCAACCGCTTATAAAATTTCGCTTTACTCTACTTGCTGTTATTGGTAATTTCAATCCTGACAAAATGTGCCCAAAGCTTTAATATGCTACAGAATTACATCAAAATCGCACTTAGAAACCTACAAAGGCAAAAGGTTTTTTCTTTTATCAATATTACAGGTATGGCTATAGGTATGGCTTGCTGCATGCTCATTTTCATGTTCATCAGAGATGAACTGAGCTATGATCAATTTCATACCAAAAAAGACCGCATTTACCGCGTGCTTTACGATGCTACCAATGGCATGACGCTTGCAAGGGCGCCGATTACCATACAGCCTCTCATGAAAGACTATTTTCCCGAGGTAGAAACGGCTGCTCGGGTATTTATCAGAAATGCAAGTATTTCCATTAAAGGAGAGCAAGGCGCTAATGAAGAAATACAGTATTTTGAGGAGGAGCAGCTTTTCTTTGCTGATGCCGCCTTTACAGATATTTTCACTTTAGAGTCTCTAGGCGGAGAAAAAAATGAGTGGCTAAAAAATCCCTTTACGGTAGTGTTAGATGAAGAAACGGCCACTAAGTACTTTGGAGAAGTAAATGAAGCATTAGGCAAAGTAATTTATTTACGCGGTGATCGAGCCTTTACCGTGGTAGGAGTCGCCAAAGATTTTCCTGATAATTCGCACATGCATTTTAATATGCTGCTGCCTTTTGAAAACATGTACGATTTGGAACGCGACGATTCTGCTGAAAGGATGAAAGACATTCTGAGCCGTAATTGGGTCATTTCCCATTCTCATACTTTTGTGTTGTTGAAAGAGGGGGCCAACCCAAGCAGAGTAGACCAACGTTTTGCTGATTTAGTAACTGATCATGCACCGGAGGCTTTACAGCTCGGGCAGGAATTCAGGCTACAGCCTTTAGAGAAAATACATCTGTATTCTAGTGATATTTACATCAATCCTGACGCCCAAGGCGATATCCAATATGTGTACGTTTTTGGAGCCATTGCCTTGGTAACCTTACTGATTGCTTGTTTCAATTTCATTAACTTATCAACTGCCCAATCTATGAAACGCGCCAAAGAAGTGGGCATGCGCAAAGTCATGGGCGCTAGAAGAAAGCACCTGTTCGCACAATTTTTAGGCGAATCTATGGTGGTTTGCTTTTTTGGCTTTGTACTGGCCTTGGGCTTGGTTAATTTGGCTTTACCGCAATTAAACGATTTAACCAACAAGTCGCTTGAAATGATAGACTTACTTTCGCCTGAGATTGCCTTGGTATTTACAGGAATTTTTCTTCTTACAGGATTTTTAGGAGGGAGTTATCCTGCCTTTCATATTTCTCGCCTGCACATGATCACTACGCTAAAGGGAAAAGTGAGCGAAAGAGTAGGCAAACGCATTAATTTTAGGCAAGTACTAGTGATTGGTCAGTTTGTGGCTTCTATTGTTTTGATCACGGGCAGCTTACTTATTTTTAAGCAATTGAACTATCTTTTAAGTCGACCTATGGGCTTCAATACGGAATTGATGCTGAATGTGCCTCTTTTCTCAGAAAACATGAATACGATTTTTGGGGGTATAGACGGAAATCTTAGGCAAAAGTTGAACACTTTTGAAGAAGAATTAGAGCAATATCCTGAGATTGAGGCGATTACTCTATCGTCTAGTTTGCCGGGTTTGGGCGTGGTTAACAGGATGGTTACTTATGAAGGTAAAGAAACCGAAGATCCAATATTTTCAGCAAGTATATCGGTAGATTATGATTTTTTAGAAACCTACGATTTAGAATTAGTCGCAGGTAGAGATTTTAGTAAGGAAACCGGCACAGACCACTCAAGTGCCTTTATCATAAATGAGCAAACCGCAAAAGAATTCAATTTTGGTCTGCCCCAAGAGGCTATAGGAAAAGAAATCAATTTAGAAGGAAAGCAGGGGCAGGTAATCGGCGTAGTCAAAGACTTTCATTACACCAACCTTAGAGCAGGTATTGGTACTTTGTTGCTGGATATCGGGGTACCTTTTCTAAACACACTTACCATTCGCCTCAATACAAAAAATCCTACTCGTGCAGTCACCTTAGTTGAAGAAAAGTGGAAAGCCTTTTTCCCTGAAAAAACTTTTGAATACAGCTATATGGATCAAAGCTTGGCCAATACTTACGACAATGAAAGGCGGTTAGGCAAAATAATAGGTGTTTTTGCAGCTTTTGCCATCATTGTTTCTTGTTTGGGTTCTTACGGTTTGATCATGTACAATGCCAAAACCAGAGAAAAAGAAATAGGCGTACGAAAAGTTTTGGGCGCTAACTTTAGACAGCTCATCGGTCTGATGATCAAGGATTTTACCTTCCTCTATGTTCTCAGTTTTATCATCGCCTTACCTATGATTTATTATTTGGCAGAAGGTTGGCTAAGTGATTTCAACTATAGGATCGGCCTTTCTTTAGATGTGATTGTTGTAAGCGGCCTGCTTACGCTTTTGATTATTTGGGCAACCATAGGCTATCAATCCATCAAAACAGCTTTGGTCAATCCTGTTAAATGCCTGCGAGATGAATGATGGCTTTAGGTTGTAGTAGGGTTTGCTGCGCAAAAGTTCAAGCTAGGAGGCTTGAACGAGATGAATTGAATGGTCGCTTTTAGTTTAAGCGAGGAGGCTTGAACGAGTTGAGTTGTATTACCTTGGGGATTGCTTGCGGGCCAATGGTTCAATTTTTAGATGTAAAGCCACAAAGAATGTGAAATAAAAAAGCCTTTCTAAATAAGAAAGGCTTTTATGTTGATTGTTGTAGTTTATTAAAATTGATTGTTCCTATTATTCAGATTCTTCAGAAGCATCTGCTTCATTTGATGCATCGTATTCGGAATTTAATCCATCTAGCACATCTTGCGTAATGTTTAGCGCATCTTCGGCCAACCAAATGCCCTCACCTTGCCTGTAATTGAAGATCACATCATAATTTTTATCAGCATTGTATTTTTTTAGGTATTCAAGGATATTTTCATACAGTTTTCTGTTGAGTTCCCTTTCTTCTTCCATTAAACCAGCAGAAACCGTTTGCTGATATGTTTGGAATTCTTGCTGTTTGTTGGCCAAATCTTTTTGAATGGTATTGAACTCATTTTGAGAAAGTAAGTTGGCTTGCGCTCTTCTTTGAAAAGAAACCACTTCTCTTTCTAAGCTTTGCCCTCTGTTTTCTAATTGTTTGGCTACTTTTTCAGCTTTTTCTGAGTAACTTTTGTTAAGATCCTCATAGTAATCGTAATTTTGCATCAATGTGTCAAAATTGACATAAGCCACGGTAGCGCCGCTCTTTTCGCTTGAGCTTTGTGTGGTTTCTTCGGCTTTTTGTTCACCTGAAAATTGCCCAATGTACAAAGGGATTAATGCAACGATGGCAACTGCTCCTAGTATTGTTCCTAAATTTTTCACTTCAATATCTCATGTTTAATTTTAGAGCTCTGTAAATGTCAGAGCAAAAAACCATTTCAAATTTAAAGTACAAATGTAACATTATTAATATTTAATATAAAATTATCATGTTCAGAAAGTTACTGATTTTATTATTATTAGTTATTCCGCTTTATGCAACTGCACAAGTAGAATTGTCTTATTACTTACCCGAAAACGTTTCCTATGATCAAGAGATTCCTACACCAGCTTCTGTTATCGGGCATGAAGTGGGTGAGTGGCACGTGACCCACGATAAATTGGTCTATTACATGCGAGAACTGGCAGAGGCCTCTGATCGCATTGGCATTGAGCAAACGGGAACAACCTATGAAGGCAGGCCCCAACTTTTACTAACCATTACCTCACCAGAAAACCATGAAAATATAGAAGCCATAAAAACAGAACACGCCAAACTCAACAATATGAATACAGCGGCATCTGTAAATACAGACAATATGCCCGTGGTCATTTGGATGGGGTATAGCATTCATGGAAACGAGGCGAGCGGCTCCAATGCAGCTTTGGCAGTGGCCTACCACTTAGCTGCGGCACAAGGCGAAGAAATCGAACAGCAGTTGCAGAACGCAGTAATATTGTTCGACCCCAGTTTTAATCCCGATGGTTTAAACCGCTTTGCCACTTGGGTAAATATGCACAAAAGCAAAAACCTCAACCCAGATCCCAATACTAGAGAATTGAATGAAGTTTGGCCAGGTGGTAGGACCAACCACTACTGGTTTGACCTTAACCGAGATTGGCTTTTTTTGCAACATCCAGAGTCTAGAAATCGAGTTATTAAATTTCAAGAGTGGAAGCCCAACATCTTAACTGATCACCACGAAATGGGCTCGAGTTCTACTTTCTTTTTTCAGCCCGGTGTGCCTTCGAGAAGAAATCCCATTACACCTGAGGCCAACGTACGCTTAACAGAAAGTATCGCCGATTTCCATATAGAAGCTTTGGACAACATCGGCTCATTGTATTTCTCAGAAGAAGGTTACGATGATTTTTACTATGGCAAAGGTTCTACCTACCCTGACGCACAGGGCAGTATAGGTATTTTGTTTGAACAGGCAAGTGCTAGAGGCCATTTGCAAGAAACAGAGAATGGCTTATTGAGTTTTCCATTTGCTATTAAAAACCAGTTTACCACTTCCTTATCTACTTTAAAAGCAGGGGTGGCGCTCAGAAAAAACTTGTTAGACTACCAAAAAGAATTTTATGCAGATGCAGCAAAAAAAGCAGATGCTGATAATGTAAAAGCACTGGTTTATGGAAGCGAAAAGGATGCAGCCAAAAACTACTATTTCACAGATATTTTAATGCAGCATAAAATAAAGATACATCCCTTGCAAAAAGATTTAACCGTAAATGGTAAAACTTTTCAGCAAGGCAGTGCTTACATAATTCCCCTTAAACAATCTCAATATTCACTGATCAAGGGCATATTTAGCACACAGACCTCTTTTGCTGACAGCCTTTTTTACGATGTTTCTGCTTGGACTTTGCCTTATGCCTTTAATCAGCCTTATGCAGAACTCAGCAAAAATAGCTTTAGCGAGGATTTACTTGCCGATCCTGTAGAGAATTTGTCTTTTCCCGAAGGTGCTGTGATTGGGGGGCAAGCAAAATATGCTTATGTTTTTCCTTGGGATGGCTATTTGGCTCCAAAAGCACTTTATACTTTGTTGGCCAAAGGCGTTAGAGCGAAGGTAGCGACCAATCCACTGACTATTAACACGGCCAAGGGTACGACCGAATTTAGCTATGGCTCCATCAATATTCCCATAGGTTTACAAGATATGAGCGAGGATGCGCTTTATGAACTCATGCAAGAATTGGCAAGTGAAAACGGGATTGAGGTATACGCCATTAATACAGGAGATGCTTTAAGTGGTTCAGACCTAGGCAGCCGCAATTTTGACATCGTGCAAAAGCCTTCTATAGCCATGTTGGTTGGAGAAGGCGTGAGAAGCTACGATGCGGGCGAGGTTTGGCATCTATTAGATTACCGATTTGATATGCCCGTAACCCTAATAGACAAGATGGAATTCTCAGGTAAAGAATTGGATCGCTATAACACTTTGGTGATGGTAGACGGCAGGTACAATGATCTGTTAGAAAGGCAATTGCAAGCCGTAAAAGATTGGGTGGCCGCAGGAAATACCTTGATTTTGATGGCAGATGCTGTGTATTGGGGCGCTAATAATGGATTAAGCCAAGTAACTTTTAAAAAGAAAGAAGGCGGTGATGCTTCTCGTAAACCTTATGCAGGGGCAAGCAACGATTTGGGTGCCAAAGTAACAGGTGGAGCCATCTTTGAAGGCCGGCTCGATGTAACGCATCCTTTAGGATACGGCTATACCGATTCTTTTTTACCGATATTTAAAAATAGCAACGCTATGCCTGAAGTCCATAAAAACCCGTATGCTACACCTTTGGTATACACTCAAGCGCCTCTTTTAAGTGGTTACATACATCAAGAGAATCTAGATCAGTTAAAAGGCAGCGCAAGTATTTTGGTGGATAATTTTAGACGCGGTAAGGTGATTTCTATGGTAGATAATCCAAATTTTAGGGCTTTTTGGTATGGTACCAACAAATTATTTTTAAACGCCTTGTTCTTCGGGAACATTATTTCTGGCAGGACTGCTAGATAGTTTATGAGGGAAAAACTCAGAACGGTGCATCTTATAATTTTACTTGCACCGTTCTGAATCAATAGAAACAAACATTGGTTATTATTTTCAATAACAGTTTGTATCTTTCAAGCAAATAAAAAGGCATATTTACTAAGAAGCCTACATTTTTTTAACTTATGAATTTTTTACTCCCATCTTATCTTTTCGGATTGTTTTTGGTAGCCGTGCCAGTGATCATTCACTTTTTCAATTTTCAGAGGGCGCGCAAGGTTTATTTTACCAATGTGGCTTTTTTGAGTTCTGTAAAAGAAGTGACCAATTCTAGAAATAAACTTAAAAACCTGTTGGTGCTATTGGCGCGTGTGCTGTTCATTACCTTTTTGGTATTGGCATTTGCCCGCCCTTTTATACCCAATGAGCAAGCTGGTGAAATCAACAATAGCAACTATGTGAGCATCTATTTTGATAATTCCTACTCTTTGCAAAATGAGTACAACGAAAAGCGTCTTTTTGATGTAGGCATGTCTTATGTAGAGCAGATAGCCGACGTATTTTCTGGCAATACCTTGTACCAATTGGTAGACAATACTTTTGAGAGTAACCTCAGCTTTTTTTACGAGAAAGATAGGCTACAAGAAAAACTCTATGAAACCAGCTACAGCAATGCAGGTAGGGCTCTGCAACAAGTAGCGGTAAGACAATTGCAGGCTGTTAAAGAAGGGGGCGCCAAATCGGGCAACCACATTTTTTGGATATCCGATTTTCAAAAATCTTCGGTGGGCAACTTGGGGGGATTGGTGCCTGACTCGAGTAATAACTACTATCTTGTACCACTTGCGCCCAATAAGAAGACCAACTTATACGTAGACTCCGTTTGGTTAGACAATCCTTTTATTAAAGAACAGGAGACCAACCAACTATATGTTTTGGTTAAAAACGCAGGCGAAGAGTCTATAGAAAACCGCTCTTTAAAATTGTATATTGACGACAAGCAAGTGTCTAGCACTACGGTAAGTTTGGAGGCTGGGGAAAGCAAAGAAATAGAATTGGCTTTTGCAGTGAGCGATTCTGGCGAGAAAAGCTGTAAAATTGAAGTGGAGGATTATCCTGTTATTTTCGATAATGAATTTTTCTTTATTTTAAGGGTAGCGCCCAAAATTAGGATCATCAATATAACCCATGGCAATTATTCTTTTGTGCCAGAAGTTTACTCTAATGAGTCCTTTTTTGAGGTTATCAGCTTTGATGTAAATGATTTGGATTACAACGTGCTCAACTCTGCTGATTTGATCGTGCTTGAAAACATAGATGTGGTAGAAAACTCTTTGCTTATTGCCCTGCAAAGAGCCCAAAATAACGGCACTTCTCTGGCGGTTTTCCCAAGTGATCAGACCGATGATACCTCTTTGGGCGCTTTGGTTGATCTACCCATCAATTCTATAAAACCTGTACAAGTAGATGGGGCTTATCCACAAATGACCATAAAAGTGCCCGAGAGCGAAAATCCGTTTTTTGAGGGCGTTTTTGAGCAGGTTTCGTCCAACATGAGCATGCCTCAAGGTACTCCTGTAATTGATTGGCCCAGGGCAGGTAATGTTTTGCTCAATTTTAGAAATGAGAAGCCATTCTTAGCAGAAGTAGGCAACTCAGAGGGCAAATTGTATCTTTTTGCGGTTCCTCTAAAACCTGAGCTCAGCGATTTGCCTAGGCATGCACTGTTTGTGCCCATTATGTACAAAATCGCGATTTTGAGTAAGATGAAGAACGATAAGTTGGCCTATTCATTCAACGACAATATCGCTCAACTCTCTTTCGATTCTTTAAACAAAAACGATATCTTTAAGCTCACTTATCAAGACTTTGAGCTGATTCCTTCGCAAAGAGTGGTGAACAATCAGCTGCTGATCAATATACCCCAAAACAATATAGAAGCGGGTACTTATCGAGTAACCAAAAACCAATCGGATAATTACTTTGCCACCATTGCATTTAATTACGATGAAAAAGAGTCTGAATTAGAGTATTATTCAACGGAAGAACTAGAAAGTTCTTTGGGGAAATATCCGAATGTACAGATTTTTAATGCAGCAGGTATGGATGATTTCGCCAAGGAATTTAATACCCGAAACATTGCTAGGCCGCTTTGGAGGTATGCTCTATTTTTAGCGCTGTTCTTTTTACTTGCTGAGATTTTGTTGATCAGATTTTGGAAAGGTGCTTAATTTACAGTGTAGTGCTTTACAAGATAAGGGCGATAACAAGCTAGGATTGGCACATAAGTGGGCCTATGCTAAAATCACCCATATTTTTCCACTGCTGTAATTTACTTGCCACTCAAGCTGAAATGTCTTGTTTTTAAGGTAGGCACTGCTTACTATCGCATTTAAATATTATGTAAGAAATGCCTGTTGTTTGCGACAGGTAATATCAAAATAAAAGCATAAAAACACTGTATGGATTTTATAGAGAATGTGAAAGAAGCCGTAAAAGCCATTAAAGACAATCTTTTAAGAACCTCTTTAACCGCTTCTATTATTGCAATAGGTATTAGCTCTTTGGTAGGTATTCTCACTGCGGTAGATGCCATACAATCTTCTGTAACCTCAGGCCTATCTGATCTAGGCGCCAACAGCTTTGACATTCGAGATATGCGCTACCGATCAAGGCGCTCTCAAGGGCAAACGGCCAACCGCAAGCAACCCATCAACTTTAAAGAGATTGAGAAATTTCAGGAAAGGTTTGATGAGGCAGAGCGCATTAGTGTTTACGGCTTTATCACTAGTAGCGCAGAGGTAAAATATCTATCCAATAAAACCAATCCAAACTCTATAGTAGCAGGCGTAGATGAATACTATTTAAACAACAAAGGTTACGATTTAGAAAAGGGTAGGGAGTTTTCTAGGATGGAGTTGAGCCAAGGTGCAAACGTAGCTGTAATAGGCCAGGATATAGTCGATAATATTTT
>CAKZMZ010000396.1 GCA_937129345.1 uncultured Thalassovita sp.
AAAGTGGTAAAACTTTGGCAAGCCCAATACCTAGAACTCGGCCAAGTAGATTTCATCAATCATGTACAGATTTTTGAGAATAAAGGAGCGGTGATGGGCTGTAGCAATCCACATCCACATGGGCAGATCTGGGCGCAGCAATCTATTCCTGTTGAGGTTAAAAAAGAAAGCGAAAACCAAGAAGCCTATTTTCAAAAATATGGGAAAAGTTTGCTTAAGGATTACCTAGATACTGAGTTAGAGCAGCAAGAACGCATATTGTTTGAAAATGCGCATTTTGTAGCCCTCGTTCCGTTTTGGGCCACTTGGCCTTTTGAAACTATGATTTTGCCCAAAGCGCATAAGCAGCACTTAGGAGAGCTAGAAGGTAAAGAAATAAGCGC
The DNA here is from genome assembly GCA_937129345.1 of uncultured Thalassovita sp. Lineage (GTDB taxonomy): Bacteria > Bacteroidota > Bacteroidia > Cytophagales > Flammeovirgaceae > Chondrinema. The sequence goes on from CAKZMZ010000396.1 coordinate 384, forward strand.
GTATGCTGATATCATTAAAAAATTGACGGTCTGTTACGACAACCTTTTCGAGACCTCTTTCCCTTATTCAGCGGGTATTCACCAACTCCCTACTGATGGCAAGCAATACCCCGGCTGGCATATGCACATGCATTTTTATCCGCCTTTATTGCGTTCGGCCACGGTAAAAAAATTTATGGTCGGTTATGAAATGATGGGCGAACCACAACGCGATATTACGCCTGAAACCAGTGCGGCTAGATTAAGGGCACTTTCAACCACACATTATAAGCAGCGAGGATAAAAACTCTTGCCCACCTTTATTAGCATGCTTAAATTTAATGGAAATGAAATGAACAGATATGGCACAAAAAACTATATTATTAGGCTATGATTTAGGCAGTTCTTCTGTAAAATTAAGCGCAATGGCTGCCGATTCAGGAGCACTTTTGGCCAGTGCTACCTACCCTGAAGTGGAAATGAAAATATATGCGGCCCAAGCAGGTTGGGCTGAGCAAGAGCCTGCCTATTGGTGGGAGTGCATACAGCAAGTGACCAAAAAGCTGGCAAGCAAAGTAAATTTAGAGCATGTACAAGCCATTGGCATTGCCTATCAAATGCACGGCTTAGTAGCAGTTGATAAAAACCAAGAGGCTTTGCGCCCCTCCATCATCTGGTGCGATAGTCGAGCAGTAGGCTTTGGCGAAAAGGCTTTTAATGATTTAGGAGAAAACTTCTGTTTGGCGCATTACCTTAATTCACCCGGTAATTTCACTGCATCAAAACTGAAATGGGTCAAAGAAAATGAGCCTGAAATCTATGCCAAAATCCACAAAGTAATGCTCCCCGGTGATTACATCGCCATGAAGATGACAGGCGAAATCAATACTACCGTTTCTGGCCTATCAGAAGGGATCATGTGGGATTTTAAAGAGGGGCATCTAGCCGATAAATTGTTGGCCTACTATGGAATTGATAGCGATCTGATTCCTGAGGTGTTCGATACCTTTTCAGAACAAGGTAAATTAACTGAAACGGCAGCTACTCAACTTGGCTTGCAAGCGGGCATCCCAATTGCTTACCGAGCAGGCGATCAACCTAATAATGCTTTTTCACTCAATGTACTTGAACCTGGTGAGCTAGCGGCAACAGCAGGTACTTCAGGTGTGGTGTATGGCATTACAGATTCCCCCGATTTTGATCCCAAATCGCGGGTAAACACTTTTGTGCATGTTAACCACAAAAGCGACACGCCTCGATATGGGGTTTTGTTGTGCGTAAATGGCACGGGCATTCTCAATAGCTGGTTTAAAAATAACATGACCGGCACGGGCGGGTTTGATTACCCTGAAATGAACGCCGCAGCAGCCAAGGCACCTGTTGGAACCGATGGTTTAGTAGTGCTTCCTTTTGGCAATGGGGCTGAAAGGGTTTTGGAGAATAAAGATATTAATGCGCAAATTCATGGAATGAACTTTAATTTACACAGCCAAGGTCACATGTTTAGGGCATTGCAAGAGGGGATTGTATTTGCCCTTAACTATGGTTTTGAGGTGATGAAAAAAATGGGGCTTGAATTGGCCACGGTAAAAGCTGGCCATGCTAACATGTTTTTATCTCCAATTTTTAGAGAAGCCTTTGCCAATACCACAGGAGCCACTGTAGAACTGTACAACACCGATGGATCGCAAGGCGCGGCAAGAGGTGCCGGCATGGGTATAGGCTATTACAAAACTGCCCAAGATGCTTTTGGAGGGCTTAAAACCGTGCAGACCATAGAGCCGAATGCGCAAAAATCAGAGGCTTACCAAGCGGCTTACACCAAATGGTTAAATGTGCTTCATCAATACGTATAAGTGAATTTTTAGGTATTTAGAGCTGAGCATATCGGCTATTCTAAAATCAATTATTTCGAGTAAATTAGGCAAAGATCAAATACGAACTTGAACGTCTTAACAACTAACCTAAATTGTAAAATCATAACCAACTTAAAACTAAAGACATGAGTAAAGTTTATTTCCCGGGAATAGAAAAGATTCAATATGAAGGGCCGGAGTCGAACAATCCACTGGCTTTTAAATTTTATGAGGCGGATAAGGTGGTAGCAGGAAAAACCATGAAAGAACATTTACGTTTTGCTGTAGCTTATTGGCATTCCTTCTGTAACGGCAACTCGGATCCCTTTGGTAGCGATACGCGTATTTTCCCTTGGTCTCCTGAGGGTGCCAGCCCAATGGATGCCGCCAAATACAAGTTGGATGCCGCTTTTGAATTTTTCACTAAAATAGGCATAGAGTATTACTGTTTCCATGATATAGACATAGCGCCAGCAGGTGCTACAGTAG